>CANRDG010000001.1 GCA_947629275.1 uncultured Clostridia bacterium
ACGCCCGTTATGTAGTCTATCACCACAAAAGCTATCAGCGCGTACAGCAGCCCGTCGCAGCCGCCGAGAAACCACCCAAGCCAGCCGCCTACAGCCGAGAAAATCAGCTGTATAGTGTTCCATATTTCTTTCATACGTTTCGCCCCCTATTCTTGCATAATATACGTTGCATAATTTAATCCCCCTCTCTTTTATCGAGAACAGCATCTACCATGTTGTTAAATTCTGTTCTGTCAGCCCTGTAGGTGGACTTGTTCTGAGCATACAATTCCATGTCAGAAATTGTCTCCGAACAACTTACTCCGCCGCTTTCGTCAATGTTTGCCGAAAAATATCCTATGACTTTATCTTCCGTCATTGACGACCCTGTGAGATTTACGCTTTTAGATACACTAAGCATTTTTTATTCCTCCAATTTTATAAATTCTTCAAGCGCCAGCAGATCAGAAGCGCTTATAGTAACATTATCAGGTAATGCTATCGGTTCATAATCGATTTCTGCTTCTTGCTGCAACAATTCTTCATAGTCGCTGTTAAATGCCGACATCTTACTTTCATCGATATCATAACCTTGTTTGTTTTTCCTGCCGTACTTTTCACATAGCTTTATGCGCTCGCTGTCATAGATTTCAAGCTCCGCCTGCACCTTTTTAATCATTTTTGCAAGTGCATAACTTGTTTTTACGGGTAGAGGTTCTGCACCCAGCCTTTTTAGCGAGGGTGACAAATTTACCAGTCTTGCAATTGTTGTTTTCATGATGATCTTCCTTTCAATTCTTTTATTTCTGCGGAAAGTTGTTTTAATTTTTCCCAAATAATTGGGATAAATTGTTCATATGCAAGTGTATATATATCTTCGCCGTTTTCGCTTGTGGTAGTAATTATATAATCGTTCTGCCATGGTATACCGAGTTCTGACAATGCCGCGATCACGTCCTGCGCAACAAAACCAAAGTTTGTTTTGTTTTCAACATCGTCGTTGTATTTAAATGATACTGCCGAAAGCTTGTCCGGCAAATCAAGCAGCTTTTTTGACAATGGCAATATATCATGCTTAATACGGCTGTCGGAAGAAACCGTTATAGATTTTGCCGATGTGATTGCTGTCCCTATAATATGTGTCTTACATAACGATGATGCAACGACTATGCGTTTATCATTATACACATAACCTATAAGACCATATGTCGTTTTGTTTAATTCACACCAAAGGTATCTATTGGAAGTTTGATTGTAACCATAGATATATATACTATCGTTTCTTAGCTGAATACATGTTGTATTTTGCCGATTTATATTAACAAGCCATGTACTGGTATCGGTGTCTGGTTTCATAGTAGTGAATGATATACCGGCTTCTCTGATTTTTATAATAGAATTATTTCCGCCGCCATAAAGATTAGTAGTTTTATCCTTATCCAGAATCAATCCGTTATGTGTAGATGTGTTTATGATTTCTGTTACATCCGCTGTACTCCTGATAGTGAAATAATTATCAGTAGCAGGAAAAAAGATACCACTATCTTCGCCGGCAGAAATTGAATTCACGCCTTTCAAATCATACCCACCGTTTGCAACATCGTAAAATAGACCTTCATTATTAGATTTCCAATACATACTTAGCGGTGTTAAAGTTAATGCGCAAATATTACCAACGCTACTTGTAGCAGTAGGCAATTCTAGCATTGACAACGATATATTGCCATTACCTATTGACGTTTTAAATATTTTTGAAGTGTACCCGAATTTAGAAGCTTCGGATGCGGTCTCGAAAGCACCGTTAGAAAGCTGCCACTGAGCACCAGCGTATATGCCACCGGGAAATGGTCTGCCTGCGACTGCGGCAGCAGTTTTAAAGTTTGTAGATTGCAAAATACCTGCGGTAACTGTTCCCAAGTTTGCAGAAATAGCAGAAAGAGACGATATATTAAGCTTGGCAGCAGTAATAGTACTTGCTGCTATTTGTGTAGCTGTAATAGTTCCTGCTGCTATTTTCGCTGCCGTAACAGCATTTGCAGCGAGCTGATTCGTTCCGACTGCACCTGCTGCGATTTTTGCAGCCGTTATGGCATTTGCCCCAATCCTGTCGGCTGACAACGTACCTGTAGTTATTTTCCCGGCATCAAGGTTGGCAATTTTAGCGTTTGTTATAGTTGCATTTGCTATCTTTGCATCTGTTACTGCCAAATTAGCTATCTGTGCAGTGCCGATACAAGCATCGGCAAATACGCCGCTTGCTGCTGTAAGTGTTTTTGCCGCTAACTTAGCCGCCGTAATAGTACTTGCGACTATGTGATTCGCTGTAATAGCATTTGCCGCGATTGCCGACGAACCAAACTGTTGTGCTGACCATGTTGTACCATTAAAATAGTACATCTTGTCGCCGTCGTCGGTGTCAAACCAAATATCGTTTGCCTTTCTGCCGGTAGTTGCCGGTGCGGCTGCTTGATAAAACACAGTATTCTTGCCGTTTGCAGCTGTAAGAGCGTTTGTAGCTGTTGTTTGAGCAGATGTAGCTGTTGATTTTGCAGTATCAGCCGTAGATTTGGCAGTATCGGCGGTAGACTTAGCCGTACTTGCTGTGCTGTTCGCCGTATTAAGCCCATTATCAAGCACAGGTGTAGTTGTAGTTGTACTATTGTCGTCCCATGTGATATAGCTGCGTGTCCATATGTACTTGCCGGAAGTCCACGCAGGGCATGAGTCGCTCCACGTCCCACCTGTTTGTGTGGTATTTGAGGAAGACAAATAGTATTGCGGCACAATGGATTTTACGCCCTTTCCTTTCGGACCTGTAGCACCTGTAGCACCTGTTGCCCCCTGCGGTCCAGCCGCACCAGTATCCCCTTTTTCGCCCTTATCGCCTTTCGCTCCTGTCGCTCCCGTAGCGCCTTGTGGTCCTGTTGCGCCAGTAGCTCCCTTAGCACCTGTAATGCATACCGGTGATGTTTCACTGCTTTTACCGTTAGAATATGTAGTAACAGTCTTTGTCCACATATATTTGCCGTTTTCCCACGCAGGTACTGTCACACTCCATGTACTGCCCGAAAGTTCAGTAGCGGAAACAGATAAATAATACTGTACTGTTACACCTGTTATTCCAACGCCTGCCGCTCCTGCTGCACCTGCTGCTCCGACATCACCTTTGTCGCCCTTTTCTCCCTTATCACCTTTGTCGCCTTTAAATTCTCCGCTGTCGGCACGTCGTTCAAGGTCGTCAACGGTACTTTTTGCTATGCCGGCATCTTCAAAAGCCTGCGCTATCCGTTCATTTATATCCTGTGCCAGTTTATCACCGTCAATTGCACCTTCTGCTATGGTACTGCCGCCATATGACGTTTGCTGCCATTTCTCACCGTCATAACGATAGATAGCTATTATATTACCGTCGGCATCTGTCTGAAACCATGTATCATCTTTATACGATAAAGATCTATCGGGTGCATCTGATTGATAAAAATTAGTGTTTTTCCCGTTAGCTGATTTCAAAGCAACCTCTGAATCTTTCAAAGCAGCCGCAGCATCGTCAAATGCTTTTTGAAGCTGAGCATTCAGTTCTTCGGAAAAAGCATTGCTGTCAAATGCCTGCTTTTCCCAACTTTTTGTTGCTTCACTGTAAATATATATCGCTCCGCCCTCTAACTCCGAAAACCATATATCGCCGTCAGTTCTTCCTTCAACGGGCGGTGCTTTTTCGCTGCGGAATACGGTATTTTTGCCGTTTGCTGCTTCGACAGCTTTTACTGCATTTTGCTGCGCCTGCGAGGCGTTGTGCGCAGCTTGCTCTGCCGCTGCAAAAGCGCGATTTGTTGGTACATAATAGCTAGTCTGCGATCCACCGTATGAATAGATATAGCATCTGCGGCGGCTATTATAAACGCTCGACATTACTATTATCTTTCTGTCACCGCCGTATAAGTCGGCTTGCTCATACAAAATACAGTCGCCTGCTTGCAGCGCAAGGTCGCCAAACCATGTTATATTTGCGTTATAGAATGATAATTTTTCTACCAACGCTTTTATATTCGAGAGCACTTGACTAATATCAGAACGATCTTTGCTTAAAAAAGGGTTGCCTGTTATATCAATCACATATCCGCTTTCACCGGAAAGAATATCGTCAAACTTTACGCCGGTAACTGATATAGCTTCGTCCGATACGGAACGGCTTATCGCATTATCTTCATTGATCACCAAATCTACCGAATCAGAAAAAGCTATAAACTCGAGTTCTCCGGTATCTCTTGTACAGCGGCAAAAACACCCCAACAACTGTGCTATATAAGTGATCATATCACGACAGTTATAGGTCATACCCTCTGTTATATTAAGCGTAAAGCTTTTTTCAAGATTAGCAAGACCCGATATATTCTTATGCCTTACTTCACAATAATCACATATATAGTCTACAAATTCTGTCAGTGTCTTTGTAGTGCCGTTAAGTGCTTTAGGCACGTCAACGTCAAACTTAATCAAATTATCGTATGCCTTGAAAGCTATGCTGTTCTTTTTTCTGCTGACAGAATCCTTTTGGACATTAAATATACCTATAGGTATAGTAACAGTCTGTTCGCCGCTGTCGATGACATACACATACTTTTTACTAAGATTCACTGTAGCATATTTTAGCAAAAAAGGGTTGTCCAACGCTATAAAAAGTTCAAGTTCTATCTCACCAACATATGTGCCGCCGATATTAAACTCATTCGCCATTACCGATTTTTCGGTGAAAGAAAAGGTGTTTTCAAGTATATCGTCAGAAGTAAATGGTATCTTTTCACCGTTGGCAAGCGTAAGTGTACCATCTAAGTATTCATCAGCCGCTCCATACGGATCATCTTTATATATTTGTTCAACATTCAACAACTACAAGCACCTCTTTCTTAATTCTCAATAAGGTTACAAACATATTCACACCATGTTTCATCATTATCTTTAGGCAAGATAACTTCGGCAGTAATATCACCTGCATACATTTGTGCCGTAACATATTTACCACTGGTGACATCATAAAAATATGTAGTAAAACTTTCAGGCTCAAATGCATTTGTAAGTATCGATAATTCTTTTATTTGCAGCTTCCACGTGGTGTATATCTTATAAGTTCCCTGTCTTATCCTGTCTCTCTTTAATACTCCGCGTTCATTTCTTGTACTCATTTCACTGTCAAGATCCGATCTCTGTACTTTATATGTGACCGGCACAGGCAGCCATACATTATTTACCCTGATCCACTTATCCACGTTTATTCCCCCTTCCCGTTAGATCTTACAATGTTGCTCAGTCTGCGTTTTTCCATTGTAAACGCGATCTGCTCGGAATCGAGGAATATATAGATATCTCCGGTATCTTCCTGTGATACCATGCCGCCTGTTTCGCTTATTGCGGATCTTACGCCCTGCCTAATGCTCTCGCTTATCTGTGTATCATTTGCTACAGCTGTTCGGCTGCCGATACGACCTATAAGTTCAGCACCGTTTTCGTTGGCAATAAACATATCGCCATTTCTAGGTATACCGCCGCTTGCATACGTGCCTATATCAGGTAATGCAGGCGTTTTAAAAATTGGTGTGTCAGGTGCTTTAAGAATAGGTGTGGACGACAAATTATTTATAAACAGCGAGCCGCCACCGAAAACGCCTGTGCTAAGTCGGAATCCGGTAGAAAAGAGTTTCGAGAACATATCTTTGAAGCCATCGAAGAATGATGTTCCGGCTGAACGTCCCGACGACTTAAAGCTTTCAGACGTATTTGTAGGCAGGCTGCCTGCAAGTGTTCTTATAGCACTGCCAATTATGCCGCCGCCACCCGATATGTTATTTTTTAGCGTAGTTATAAAAGAACTGCCGCTCGAAGAAGCGCTAGAATTGATGTCGGCAAGACTTTGATTTTTCCCCGACAAAAACATTGTAGCTATTCCTTCTGCCGCTGATGCCGGACCATTTCTCGTCAACATATTCTTAACGGTAGTAACAAATGAACTGCCGCTTGAATTTGCTGCTGTCAAGATGCTGAATATACTTTGATCTTTGCCTGCCGTAAACATACTTGATATAGATGCTGCCATTTCAGGCGAACTGCGCCCTACAAGAGAAGTTATAGCATTTTTAAACAAGCTGCCAATAATACTGCCGCTGTTGCTTGCAGCAGCATTACAGCTATTCTGAGCAATTGCAAACTGTGATGCAGCCGTCTGCATTACAGCCAAGCTCAGTGAGCCGCCAAGCGCTGCCGTCAGACCGCCCGTATAAGCACCGGCAGTACTTTGGGCGTATTTCTCAGCTTGCTGTTTAGCGTAGTTGTTATAACGCTTTTGCGCTGCTTTATCAAGCGTAGGATCTATTGATTTGCTCTTAAACGCACTATTTGCTCCTGTAATAAACGACAAACCGTATTTCAAACCCAAATCAGCAAATGAGTTTGTTCCTGTCATTAGATAAACCATATCGCTCGCAGAGCCTTTTGGCAAAGTAGAATTATTTACCCTTTTTTTAGTTTTATTAAAAGAAGCATGAACGTTTTTAAGTACTTCTGCATCTTTTACTCTAAATTCTTCATCTTCGATCTCGTTCAATTGCCAAGTATTACCTAATACATCTTTATATTCACCACGAGATGTTTGCCATAAGTCGGCGTATCTTCTGTCGCTTTCTGCCGCTGCCTTTCTAGCCTCATCTTCCGCCGCAGATTCAGCTTTTCCAATCTGGGATGAGATAGAATACAATATACCCCCTGCAACTCTGTCTAATTCTGAAAGAGCAGTGTTTTCTTTCTCGGCAATCAAATTTAAAGTTTCTTCTAATGGAGCACTATCAACACCAAACGCGTTTGCTTGATTAACAAGCTGTTGAGCAGATTGTTTTTGTATTTTAAAAGTCTCTCTAATATTTTCGTAAGCAGCACTATATTCTGTTTCAAACTCACTAATTACTCTATCTACCTCATCTTCATTACCTAAATCGTACTTACCACTTTTCATCAGATCGTTAAACAGCCACTTCATATCGTAGGTGTAATCCTCAGTTGAAGCATTAACAGTGGACATTTTTAAAAGTTCTTCTTCTAATGCTTTCAGTGTGTCGTTATAATCTTTTGTACCCTTAGATAAAGTACTAAGTTTATCAGTAAGTTCAATTGCTTTCTGCATTGACTTGTCGATCTCATTAAAAAGATTATTCTGAGAAAGATATACTTCGGCAGAAAGAGCAGAGTTATCAACGTTGTATTTCAACCCGTCAAAGCTCATGTTTATACCGTCGATAATTGTTTGCGTTTCTTTCTCGATAATGAGTTTGGTATCTTTATAAAGCTGTTCAATTTTAGATTTTAACTCTGTAAAATCAACTTGATCAGTCATTTCGGGCGTGAATTTCAATTTGTTGAAAGTGCTTTGAATATCGTTTGCGGTAATATCTATGTCATTTTGAATACTATCTATTTCGCACGACAATGTGCTGAAATGGCTGATATACTCATCAAAGCTGCTAGTATAGTTTTTAAATGCAGCTACAGCTTTTTCAAGCGGTACACCTGTGTGGTCAAAAAGATATGCTACACGATAATACTGCTGTTCCGCTTTGTCTGCTTCTTCTTTTGCTTTTTTACACTCAACCGCAAGCGAACCTATCATACCTACAAATCCGCCTACAGCAGTCACTGCCGCGCCGATAGGTCCGGTAGCAGCAAATGCAACGCCAATAGCACCTGCATAACCGGTCAAATCTAATATTGCGCTTTTTGCTGTCAATGTCTCATTTGCAATATGTCTGCCAAAATCTATGCCGACAAGCGTTGAAAATGCCGTTGTTATCGCCGCAAGCTTGATCTTATTTAATTTTTGAGTATATTTTTCAGCATCTTTTGCACTGTCAGATACTTTATTAAAGCTTTTAAATAGACCTACTAAGCCGTCTGCGTATGTAGACAGCTTTTTAACCGTCCATATCGAGGCAAGCAGTTCACCAATAATAATGATCAATTCTTTGTTTTCGCTCAAAAAATCCTTAATGTTTTTAAGCTTGTCAATAAAATCGAGAGCCTTGTTCTTAATGCTCTTATACAAACGGTCAGTGTTGCTGTCAAGACCTGCGAGAAAATCATATTCGGGCAGATCAATGCCGAGGTCATAGCCGCCGCCTGCTTGACTGCTTCCAACACCTGATGATGTATCCGGAGATTGAAGTATATTAAGCTCGTCAAAGCCTGCAAGCCTTTGAACCTGCTTTACAGCTTCACCGGCACTTTCAGCAAATTCATCTGCCGATTCGGTAGATGTGCTTAAGCCGTTTTGCAGAGATGAATAATCTATTTTCGGCAGTTCAAATCCCCATTTATTTGCCAAATATTCGGTTGCTTCGGTAAGCAGTCTTACAAATACCTGTATGTATGGTATCAGCTTGACCGCAACTATAGATATGATATTACCCAATGCACGTTTTAACTGCGTAAGCTGCTGCTCCAGTATACGCATACTGTTCGCAGGGGTAATGATAGTTCTTGCCATATCGCCCATGACATTTTTACTTTGGTCAAGTATAGCGATATATCTCAACTGCGACTTCTGCGCCTGTGTCATTGTGTTTATGCTCTGAGTTATACCGTTATTGTAAGCGATCTGCTGTAAGGTAGCGGCATCAAGCGCATAGCCGAGCCGTCTGAGCGGCTCTAATTCGCCCGAAATACCCGACTGAACTTTCTGCATAGCTTCGTCTATATCGGTATTGAAAAAAGATGCTATATCGTAGCCGATTTGAGTAAGGTTTTTGCTCATTATATCGGCTTTTTCATTTACAACTCCAAATCCTGTTGTTATCTGTTTGAAAATACCCCAGTTTCTTATAAATTCGGACGGATCTATGCCGAGCAGTTCTTTCACCTTTTCTGCATAGTTATAAGCCTCTTCTGCACTATCGCCCATTGCAACATTAAAGAGATTGAGATTTTCAACAAACTGATTGCTTTCATTAAGTGCATCAAAAGCAAATTGACCAAATTTTTTTATGGCGTAAGCAGCCGCTATAGCTCTTACTCTGATGTCCGAAAATAAAGTTTTCAGGAAAGAGCCTTTTTTATTAAAACTATTTGTCGCTGTATTAGCTTTTTCAACGTTTTGAGTAACTTTATTTATGTTATTCGGCAATGCATTGAACGCCTGACCTACCGTATTTAGGTTTTGCGCCAATGGTATTATAGCCGTATTTATCTCATTCATAGCTGCGGCAAACTTTTGCGTGTCTACCGTTTCAAGAGCTTTCGCCGTCTCCGGCAAACGCTCTAATGATCTAAGGTAGGAGCTAAGATTACTCTTGCCCATTGTTTCAAAGGGCTTGAACATATCTGCAATTGCCTTAGCTTTTTCAGTGTTTACATTTATGCTGTTTATCAAAAGTGATACTTCGGTCAAAGTTTTTGCAGCATTTCTTACCTTTGTAAGGTTAGGTACACTTATTGTATTGAGCTTATTTATGCTGTTTACAAGCGACGTTATCTTTGTGCCGGGATCTGCTGTGCTATTTAATTTTTGCGTGATAGCGTGTATCTTATCAATTTCTGATGTGATCTTATCAAAGCCCTTTATCGAGACAGTTTGAGATTTCAGCTTTTCAAGTCTAGCTATAAGTTCGTCAAGGGATTTTTCTGCCCTGTCTGCACTTGCAGATACCTCAATATTAAGCTTATCAATATCTAATGCCATGTACCTCACCACCACTTCTTTGCAAGGCACATGGCACTTAGTTCTTATTTTTCCCTTTATCTTTGTTCACACTTATAAATCGTTCAAGATATAGCTGCATTTTCAGCCGTTCGTTCTCTATCGCCTGCTGTTTCTTTTCTTCGCTGTCTATATCTGACATATTTTCTTTTGTATCTTTCATGTTGTATGGCTTATCAGGGTAAGGCAGAGCAGTTGTGCCCTTTTTTGCAAACGCTCGCAGCAATGGAGCGGCACAGCAAAATGCTTCATACATATATCTGCCGTTTAGCCATGCATCCCGATCCGCTTTTTTAAATTCTCTTTCCTGCCGTATCTTCTCAGCTTCTCTGTAAAAAATTGGGAGAGCCAAATCGCCCTCCCAAAATTCTTCAGCGGTCATTCCTATTGACAAATAATACGGAAGGCATTCGTAGAATATCTCTGTATATGTCCGGGAGCCGGATCTTACTCCCACGTCGCTAAAGACTCGACGTTCTCCTGTTCGTTCTGAATATCGGGATCAAGAAGCGCGATCACCGTTTTTGCAAACATTTCAGTCAGTTTTGAAAGCAGCTTGTTCCGGTTGGCAATATTATCGTAAATATCGTCTATCACCTGTGCATTACCGACTACCAGCGAGCGGTGGTGCTTAAAGAACGCATATCTGAACAGCGTATCACGAGTAGTTATAGACATATTACTTATAAGATCCTGCGCCGACATACCTGTCTGCGCTTCAACTGCTTTTACGGTCTTTCTGTCATATTCAAGCATATAAGGGCGATCCTTATATCTCACAGTGATACTGTTTTTATCAGCAAGCTTGACAGTGTCGTTGATTTTTTCTGTACTCATTTTAACATACCTCCGCATTTAAAATATTTTATTCAATAGTGGGCTTTGTGTCCCATTCAGGCGCGTTAGTCGGCGTTATATACAGCTGTGCTTCAAGCACGTTATTAACTTCCGTCTCCGGCATACCCAATGGTGACGGTTCACCTGTAAAATAGCAAGCCTTTTCAAGCCCCGGTATAACAACTACAAACCACACCGCTTTATCTGCTTTCTTGCTTGCATTAAATGTAGTCATCAGTGTATCCCAACAATTCATCAATGCCTGCGACAGATTCGCGGTAAGCGCCATTGCTCCGCCGAGATCTTTAAGCCCCGGTATATAGGTCTTAAACTCTGTTTCTGCAAGCGTTGTGGTTTCCAGCGTTTCGGGTTCTCCGTCAAGTGCAGGTGTTGATTTGATGCCTAGAATATCAGTCCAGCCCTCTGTAGGACGTGTTCCAGATTCGGTTTCGGCGGCATAATACATATGTATACCAGCCGTACTAAGTGAAATTATAGCTTCTGCCATTTTTTATTCCTCCTTAAAAAATTGGCACATGGCACTTTATCATTTTGTATAAACATACCCGTCCGTGCCAACGACAGCGGTATAACGCGCTTTTAGCCTATAAATGGTCGAATTTGCCAAGTTTTCAACAGGCTCACAGAATGTACGCACAAAGCCTGTTTCAGTAAAGACCTTATCAACAGATGACATGATATCTTTCGCCTGTGCTTTTTTATCGGAAGTCAGATTGCTGTAAACATCTACTTCAAACATAGCATTGGTAAAGTTTTCATATTTCGCGTTATCAATACCCTTTTCATATACGGTCGTGCTCATCATGACGATACTCACAGCCGGAAAGGTCGTGCTTTCAGCCTTTATCATGTTACGTTCTCCGGTTACGTATATATTTTCATACTCCGACCGAAGATAAACAGCTATCTTGTTGAATATATAGTTCTCGAAGTCATTCATCTGAATACCTCCCGTACACATTGCTGCAAAGATCTCTCCATTTCTAGCACAGTTTCATACATGAACGGTCTGCTCGGCATACCCTCGGTAAATCGCCACTCCCCGTCATCTGTCGGGTAGAACCAACCGACTTTGCCGTCTTTAGTAGTCACATATTTTGTGCCGCCTGTGTAATGGTATCCTGCCTTGCTGATAGCTGTGCCCGGATATGGTTCTGCTTCTCCGACAGTGCCCGTGCCAAATTCAACAAATACAGCATAGTTGCAATCTACTGTAATATACCCTGCATTAAGCAAAGGCGAATAATACCCACTTACTGAGTTTAGCAGCTCTCCGGTATCATAAGCGCCTATCTCTATTATCTTAACGCGGCATACTTCAAGCCCAAGATCTATAAGGTTCTGCACTATAAGCATTGACTTATTACGCACACTCTCCTTATACGCTTTAAGCTGAGATATAGCCTTGTTTATAGATTGAGGAGACAAAGTAAACTTTATATTGGTCACTGCACTGTCACTCGCTTTATGGCATATACAGTTTCATTTAGGCTTTTGGCAACTTTTTTGACAATGAAATTATGAGGCTTTGTAATAGGGTCTGTGTCGATCCACAGTATACTGTTTTCGTTTATTTCGCAGTCCAAAGATGTGACAGACATAGTGCGGTCATAATCTGCAAGATTGCCAAACATCTGTTCAGACGTAATGCCTTTATTTGCAGACAAGGAAATATTTATACTTCTCAGATCGGAATATATATTCTTTTCTGCGCCCGAATAATTTCCGTACTCATCTTTAAGCAGCTCGCTGCGGACAAACTGTTTATAGTATATTTTTTGCTGATTTCGCCGCAGATCTCTCATATCATCAGACCCCCACACAAGGGAGTTATCTCGTCAAGCAGATCTTCTGATACCCAAGATGACTTATAAGAACGGCTCACACCGTTTTCAGAATGTGCCAGTTCCCCCTCTGCGCCTATCTTGTTGTAAAGATCCATAGCTATTCGTACCTGAAGGTCTTTATACTTGTCCTCAACTTCATTAGGATAATTACCAAAAGGAAAGCGCCTTTCAAATATGATAGACTTAGCACTGGCGAGCAGTTCTTCAAGCAAAGGTTTTTCAAGTTCTTCGCCGTCTAAAGCCAAGCGAATACGAAGCTTTTCTATCTGTTCCATTAAGACACTCTCCTTTTCAATAAAACTTATACAGCAGCTTTTGACTTGATCTTAGCTGTACCGCATTTTACAGCCAACCCGTCTGCATCAACTTCGACAATAAGTATTGTCTGATCTGTAGTAGCAGTTATTTCGTCAACACCGTTCCAGTTGCTATAACCGCCGCTTATCTTATCACCGTATGCAGGCGCTGTCACGCTAGCACCTGTCTTATACTTGTAAGTATGTCCGGGTTCTATCATTGGCGACACTGTGATAGCTGTCTTGCCGCTTTCACTGCCCTCTGCCGAGGTTACGGTAATAGGCTCTATCTTAGTGTTTGTATTAAGTACAAAAATGTCGCCAAGATGTTCAAATGAGGGCATAACTATCTGTGATGCCCATATTTTTGTCAGAACGGGTGGTCCTGCTTCGGTAGAAGTACATACTGCAACACCGGTATGAACGATCTTAACATCAACATCGCGTTTTGATTTAAGGTCGGATTCTTCCGGTGTAGTTCCGTATCTCGTAGAGCCAAGCTGCTTCAGCTGGATAAACGTAACTATATCGTCGGGGAAGAACGCCTTAGAATCGCCGTTCTCGTCTGTAAATGTCAGATCTCTTTCCAGAACAGTGATCTTGTAGTTCTGCTGTATAAATTTCTTGACAAGTTCATTTGTCAGGAAAACTACACCTGCTCCCGGTGCCGCCTGTGAAATGATATATGGTCTTATCTTTTCATTCTCAACAATGTCGGTCATTGTTTTTGAAGAGAGGATCATTGCATCAGGCGTATGACCCATTTTTGCAAGCGTTCTCTTAGCCTGCTCAATATCGTGCAGAGGATTAGAATTAGTGTGATCCGTCCAAGCTGCTGTGCCGCTTAATCCTTTCCAGTTTTTCTTTTTGAAAGAACCGTCGGGGCTGTAATTAAACGAATATACTACGTCGTCTGCCGCTATATTTATTTCAGGTTCACCGTATTCGGGTGAGAGCAGCTGCATTATCATTCTTTCGGGTACTACATCAGCGCCGCGAATCAGCTTAGTTGCATCATCAAAGATGTTTTCAAGAACTGCCGTAATATACGGGTCATTCATATCCGCCGCTCTGTTAAGCTCCTGCCTGTCCTTTTCAAAGATAGGTATTCCCTCACGGAAAAACGGCATTTCGTTCTGTAGCTTAAGTCCACCTATGCGACTTCTTATGTTTGGTTTGGCATCAAAAGTAGTCGGGCGCAGAGAAATAGGCTGTTGCGAGTTGCCTATGATCTGCGTAAGGTCAAGACCGTTCTGCTTTTTCGGCGGAAACAGTATAGGACCTAAATACTGGGTGCTTTCAGCCGGCAAGTTATCAACATATGCCGATATAACTTTGGCATTAACAACTTCATTAACGTCCATAAGTATTCTCCTTTCGTTTATTCAAAAAATGTTATGCGAGGAAGAGCGCTTTTTGCCGCTTCATCAACGCTAACTCCTAGCGCGGCAAGCTTCTTTGCCGATACATCACCGACATATACGAGCGCTACCGCTGCATCACCGTCTGTTACATCTGTTTCATGCAACAGCAGCCCCAAGCACTTGTCATCATTTGAGGGCAAAGGCGTACCTGCCGGCAAGACTTTCTTTCCTTTTGCATTTGCCTGAACATCAGCTGATCTTACAGTGTATGGTCTGGCTGAAAAATCAAATGTTCTTAAAAAAGTGATCTCTTCGCCCAGTTTACTTACTTTAGTTGACATTGACATGATTTTAACCTCCTATGATATTTTTTAAATTTTCTGCACTTACCTTGGCAGCATCAGCACGACTTTTGGCAAAACTTATAGCCAGTTGTTCAGCAGCGCTGTACTGATCTTTTTTGTCATTATCGTCCTTCTTCTCCGAGGTTTTGCCGTCCGGTTTTGGAGTTTTACTTATTGAGTTGTCTTTATACTCCTGCTCCCATGCTGCTTTTCGCTTCTGTAGCATTTTGGAAATAGCTTTTGCACTGCTCAGAGTATCGTTTTCGTCTTCCTTGACGATACTGTCGATAAAGTCTTTGTAATCTTCAGATGCCAGACCATCAGCTACAAATATAGCCTCTGCCTTAGTTTTGTTCAAAAGCATAAGATTATCGCGCCTTGCCTTTTCCGCCTGTTCAAGAGCAATTTTCACACGCTCTTCATTGGAAAGTTTTTCGCGCTCATACTCTTCAAACTTTTTGGCTTTTTCTCTCAACTCTTTAAGGTCGTCGTCTTTGATCGAGGCTCCCTTTGCAGAATTGACCTCGCTGTTGTGCTGATTCAGAAAAGCAGTTATTTCATCATCAGTAGCGTTTGGAAAGATCTTTTTTACATCTTCTCGTGTCATAAGTAATGCTCCTTTCACATCTACGCTTTTTAACGCTGGTCGCTCAGCTGATGTTTGCTGTTTGCCGCACAGCTGCTATTTTACAGGTCTTATACTACACCTGCAATTTACTGTTTCTGCTGCTGATGCACCATAAGAATCGTCTTTGGGGAACATCATCAGCTCACCGCCGACTTCAAACGGTTCAAGTATCGGTTTTTCCTGACCATTTGCTTCGTGATGTGTTTTTCGTTCTCTGCCGTCTATAGTGCATACCCATTTTTTCATTTTATAACCTTGCTGTAGCAGACTTTCGATCTCTGCTAGGTTATATGTCGTCATTATCTCGTTTCGTACGATATTTAATATTCTTTCGTCACTAGCTGCTTTTTCAGGCTTGCCAATAATAAAATACTTCATAGATGCCCGTGCTATATATTTAGCAACTCTTTCGGAATGTGCTTTCAACCAGTCTGTAGAATAATCGGATATTTTTCCGTGCAACGGACAGAGCATATTCAAAAATTCTTTTAATGTTCGCTCTGAAAGAGAATTAAATTCTCTTTTAAGCAGTATATAAACCGCCGCTAAATAAAGTATTTTTTCTTTACTATTGCTTTTTTCACTGATATTTTTTTGCTTTGCAAATATAGGAGTAATAGCCTTTTCGGCTTCTCCAATAAGTCTTACCGCCTTTACTTTTTCAGCCGAAGATATATCGTACTGAGAAACATACAGTATATTAAGTTCGTCTTTATTGCTTATTGGCATCACTATTCAACTCATTTGTAAGCATTTCTATAATCTTAGTCAATTCTTCATCAGAAATATCTGAAATATCTGTTGTATCTCCGAAACTGTTTTCCTCTGACTCATTGCCTTGACTATAAAGCATCTTATTGAGCGTTTCCACGCTGTCTCTGTAGACCTGCTCCGGATCTGAGAACAAGCCACAGTTACTAATAGCGATCCTCGGGTGTATGCCTGCTTTAAGCATATTAAGCAGCCCCTCAGTCTTGACAAGCATGTTGTCTGTTTTGTTTCGTGTGAACTTTATCTCGACCTCATGCACTTTGAGATTTTTAACAGCTTCCGGAGCATTTATCTTGTTATTGCAGATATTTAATACCGCTTTAACAAACTCTATTTCGGACGGCGTAAATATACGCTCAAAGCTGCGCGCAGCACTTTCTGCCATTATCCAGCCCTCGCCGATAATAAGCGCCTGCCCTGTGTTGCCTCCAGCCGAGGCTCTTCTGTCGGGCACACACGCTATTCTCAGCATAGTCTGATACATATCCTCTTTCAATGCAAGGCAAGGTGTTTGGTCAAGTTCTGTCTTTATATTTTTTATTCCTGCCTGCATTCCCGGCGTTGACTTCGTCATAATTATGCCAAGCCTTTTTAGCTGGTCGTATGTTTCCTGCGTTATCTCGCAGTTATTGAACCATGTAAAAGACTGTATATCCTGCTCTAAACCATCTACACAATTTGACGTTATGGTATTGAGCGCATCACAAAGACTTATGACATTCTCATAAGATCCTGTTCTGTGCGGATCGTTAATGTACTCTATAACAGGGATACAACCGAGCATATGTTCAGTTGCTTGGTCTATTTTAAATTCATTGTTCTTGCAGCTGATCTTATAAAACATATCATCTGTGTAGCAATTATAAACGTTGTATTCAATATCATGTTCATCAACTTCACAAGTGATTATAACGCCCATGATCTTCTTTTTGGTATAGTTTCTGCGTTTTATAACAAATACATCTCGTGGATCTGGGATATATGTTTCAAACGGCACATCATTACCCTTTTCAGTCGGAAAGACCAATCTGTATGCTATTCCGCACTCGTTGAGCCACTCGGCTAGTTCGATATCTTTTACAGATTTTCCGTCAAGCCTCATAAGCTCATTAAGAGCTGCTACACCGCCATTTTCATTTTCATACACACTGTCAGTGCTGTCAATTTCGCAATTACCGCGAACAATATACTGCACAGGCTCACCGAATACAAAACCAACTTTAAAATTCGTGATCTCAAGCGCATGGTTTTCTTCGATCTTGTTATTTATCTCCGGGCGTACAGTTTTTGTCCGCTTTGAGATAGGCGTATCATTTTCAATATAATCATGCAGATAAGTTATCTCTGCCACATTTTTTTGGTGTATATTTAAAGCACCTTGCAAAATAGATATGATATTATTTGCAGAGATCTCTGCGGTAGTAAATATTTCGCGCCTGCCGTGCAGTTCCATATTCTTCCCCCTGTTCTTGTAAAATAAAATGCCGTCTTTACCGATAACTTGGATCGGTAAGGACGGCACACATGGAACTTTCGTTCAGGCACTTTAGTTATATGATCTGCACAATAATGCAGTTGATTTTCGCTTGCCGCTGTGTGGTGCGGCAAGGTATTAGGAGAGTAAACATTTATGGCAAATCTCTTTTCAAAGATTTACAGGTATTATTAAGCATTACCGAAACGTTTTTTCGACACAGCTTGCAGTAAGGATATATCAGCCCTTTGGCGTTTTTATCAACCAAGAGCAGCCATTTTCCACAATGTGGGCAGTATATCTTGACTTTTGTATCTTCATTCATTTAAGCAGCCCCATAAAAACATAAGAACATATATTCCTCTAATTTAATTCTAACACCGCGACCGGTGTAAAAACAAGACTATTCTGTGTAAAAATTTTTATTAAAAATTTGTGCATGTTGAACAAATTACCAAAAGCGCTGAATGATCTTTACACTCGCCGTACCGTTGAAGATATAGTCACAAAGCTGTGCCAGACTATCAGGCGCATCATCATGCTGTTTCTTACTGTTTTGATTGTAGGAAAGCAACTGTGCGATAAATTCATCATATTCTTCGCCGCGGTTTTTATCATTCCGAAAATAGAATTTCATAATATCGGTAGAATATTGTATTATTCTTGACTGCTTGCTTTGAGTTGTAGGCGCACGCTTAGATGTGATCCTGATGTGTATACCGAGTTCACGCAAACGGCGGTCAATATCATCAGCATATTCTGTACCGCCGTTGTTGGCTTCAAAGTTTTCGCTGTCCGGCTTATATCGCTGAGTTTTGGCAATTATTTGCGGTTGAGTATATGTCTTATCTTTTTGACTAAATACTACGTCGTGAATATATACAGAATTATCGTCGTACACATATGCAAAAATCATTGAAAGATAATCTCCGCCGCCCCACGCTACATCACACTGCGCTACCTTGCGCGCAGGCTCACAGCTCGGAAGTTCACCGTCATACCAGTTCATATCACTTTCGTGGAATAGCAATCCCTTTCTTTCGATCGGCTGCTGTAAATACATACAACTAAACGTTAATTCGTCAATATTACTTTTGATCTCTTCGATCTTTTTCTTTGTATAGCGGTCGGGGTGGTCGTATTCAAAATTGCTGTGGTGATGTTTATCCCAAACAGGAATTCTTATAAATTCATAGCTGTCGTCATTTTCATGTTCTTTTCTCATGCGCGTTAAAGGATCGTGCACCGACCATATTGTGCCAAGCATGATCTGTTTGATATTGTCGCCGATACATCTTGTCGTTACTGTGCTGGTATAATCTTCGTACAGAGTATCAAGGCGTTGTTTGTTCCTTGCTACTTCTGCATTTTTTACAAGGTCATCTGTGATAAGAAATTTATTAGCCCTCGTTCTGCCCGTGATAGATCCGCCCAAGGAAGTTATACCGAGCGTGGGAAAATCGCCCTTTTTTCTGTATGACAAAGTAGCATATTCGGCTGATACAGTCGGCATACCGTTGGCAAATATATCATTATGGGCGTATTCCGTTGTATCTGTCAGAATTGAACGCAGGCTGTCATACATCATCTTCACCATGCCGTCAGAATAAGATATATACATATTTGCCGATTGAGGATATTTTCCTGCAATATAGGCAAGTAAAAACTTAATAAGCGTTGTCTTACCCGTGCCCGGCGGCAGCGAGATGCCAATAAAGCTTTTATTCGGATCGTCAATAAACTTCTGTATGCGAGAGATAAGTCCGTGTTTACCTTCCAACACACTGCGGCGCGGCAGCCAGAACTTTGCCGCAGATGTCCTGTTCCACTCACAAGCGATCATATACATATCAAGGTCATCTGAGGCGGCATACAGTGCAAAATAACGGGCAAGCGTATATGCTGCCAACGATTTTTGTATATCGTCCGTCGCTGATCTGTTAGTCATACGCATAGCCGCAAAATACCCTGTCTTTGCAGCTTTGATTGAGTATTTGTCTTTATCGCCGTAAACTTTTAACGTTTCAAGCAGCAGTTTCAAGTTATCGTATTTTTCAAAATCTTTAGATACAGCCAGCTTCAACATTTCGGCATTCGTCATAATTTCATCTCCTTGACAATAAAAGTGCCCCGAATTTTCGTCCGAGGCACTTGGCACTGTGTTCATAGTCATTTCAGTATAGGCTCATGCTGACCTTTTACCCAGTCAGCGCCGCCGTATTTGTAAAATCCCCTATAAGTTTTTTCGTTTTCGATAATGCTCTTTATATTGCTTGCATAAAACTGACCGCCTTTTCGCGTGTGAAAGCCCATGTCGTTTAATTTATTCGCCGTCTGCAAAAGCCCTACACCCTGTGCATGCATTTCAAATATCTTTCTGACTATCTCTGCTTCGCTGTCTTTTATAGTCATCACACCGTTTGTAACTTCATATCCATATGGCACTCTGCCGCCGCTGTAGCCGCCCTTGCTTGCTTTTATCTTTCTTCCGCCTGAAGTTCTTTTCTGAATGTTCACTCTCTCCTGTTCGGCGACAAAAAGTGTGAACGACTTTAGTATTCCCGAAAATGCACCGAAGTCTCCAAAGTTCTCTACAACGCTTATCAGTTGGACATTTTTCTTGCTGAGAAGCATTTCATAGTAAAAGTATAATTTGATCTCACGGGCAATTCTGTCGCTCTTCGCTACAACGACAGCTTCATACGGTGGGTTCTTGAATTCGTCGTCATACAGTATCTTGTCAAGAGCAGGTCTGTTATCGCAAACACCGCTTATACCCTCGTCAATGTACCAATCAAGAATATTCAGGTCGTTCTTTCTGCAATAGTCTTCGATCTGTTCACGCTGCGCATCAAGTCCAAATTTATCTTCACCTGTTTGTCCTGCGGTGCTTACCCGGCAGTAAGCTATTATGTTTTTCATAAATGTCACTCTCCTTTACAATTACATTATACTCTAAATAAATGTAAAAGTCAACCCCTTTTTTTATATTTTTTCTGTTCACAGGGTTGAGGAGTAGACGTGGGGACCTCTCAAAAGACCCCCGGGGGGGGTAGCTGTAGAAAGCTTGAATACGCGCTTTTACAGTGCATAGAACAAATTGTACACTTTTCATATAAATTGAGACGACATTTTATGCAAATGTACTATTTTACACTTAATCATAATTAAAATACTAATTTATTACACTTAATTAAAATTAAAAATAAATGTAAATTTGCAGAGTAAAGAAAAAAGCTGTGTTCTAATCAGTATCATCATGCCGCTCTGCGTTCAATGCCTGCTCACTCTCTTGCAGTAAGCGCTTCTGTATATCGCTTATATCACCCGATCCGTCGAGCATATCTATCTGCCTTACTATTTCTTCGTCCGGTGTGTCTTTCAAGCCGTAATAATTCTTGGCGCGAAAAATATAAGCTACGACATTAAGCTTGCCTGCCATGACCATTTTGGCATCGAAAATCTTCAAAAAATCTTTGGCTTTTTTAATAATTTGCGACGTATTGGGGCTGAACCCTTTTGACCTTCCCTTTTCCCAGTCGATAACAGTCGAATGAGAATAGCCTGTATAAGTGACCATTTCTTCAACACAAGGCGTAATTCCCTTTTCGGCACACCTGCAAAAATAGCTGTCAAGACGTTCTACAAGTTCCTCGTCGCTCTTTACGCGAGGCATCTTGTAAGCCTCATATGCTTCACGCAGTATCTTTTGAAGAAGCGCCTTATCCTCGTCTGTTTCAAATACGCCATCGTAAGAAGTGCTAAAGTTATTGCGACCACCTCTGCCATACAGCGGTCGCTCTTTATCAGTAACTATTTCAGCATTTACTTTAAGAACATCATCTTTCTTTTTCAAAGCTATTCTCCTTTCTCGGCAGGCGATATATCGTCAAGTGAGCATATATAAGCGGTCTTGCCGTCGCTGCGCATCTCGGTAACTTCCGCCTGATAATAAAAGCCGCTGTCATTTCTCCTTATCGTCGCTCCCGTCAATATGTACACGCCGTTTATGTGTAGTCTATCGTTTCTGAACACCACACGTTTGTTCAGGTAGTGCTTTATTTCTTTTTCTGTCATATGTCTAACCTCTGTATAGCTACAAATATTCCCGGCGTGTCAGACCAAAACTTCTCGACGATCTCAGAAGCGACAATAGCATCATCGCTGAAAAAGCCGACCTCGGTCAGGCAGTCTTTGAAAAGCTTTTGAAGATTATCAGTGTCGGGTCGTGTAATCTTATAGTCGCCGTCGTTATGCTTGTTGGTGCGATCAAGCGGAAACAGCCACTTGACCATAAGCCGAACAGGCACATTGGCAAACATGGGCTTTTCTATTCCACATTGCTTTTCATATGCGTTAAACTTATGACCTAGATGTGCTAAGAACTTATCATGTGCAGATTTTAATTCAGGCGTTTCGTAGAAAATCATCTTGCCGCTTTTACTTTGAGTAACCCTGCTTTGCTGCTTAGTGATCCGCGGCGGTATCATCGGCAGGAAAAATCTAACATCATCATTTTTGTTTGGCATATTTTTACAACTCCTTTTCTTTGTGTTTTGGGGTCTGCGAATATTTCTATTCATATTTTATGGGGTTGTTTAATACCCCATAAAATAATATGAAATATTATTTAGGTTTTTTCCGGGAGAAAATATCGATTAAGTTATCGATATTTTCTTCCAAAATTGCTCGGAAGAAAAAATTATTTTATCGATTTCTTCTTCCACGAGAAAGAAAATATCGATTAAATTTTCTTTTCTTCTCGGAAGAAGAAATCGAAGTTAATCGAAATTTTCTTCCAAGACGTTTCTATTTTCAACATTATTCCCTGGAAGAAAAAATCGGACTTAATCGATATTTTCTTTCCAAGATGTTTCTGTATTCAACAATATTCAACAAGCTTTAATTCCCACATTTTTGCCCTCTTTCCAAAAGCCGCCATGTTCTGAAATACGATTAAGAACTGTCTTCTCACTCACGCCCATGTACTCGGCTAAGTCACTTGTGGTACATTGACCGTTCTCGGCTACGGCATAAAAGGCAGTCTCGACAGATTTCTTCCTGTCCTCTTGGCGCTGCTCGTTACTTTTGCGCTTGTCAAAGTTCTTTCCCCAAGGTGAGCCTTTGGCAGTTGTTTTCGGCTGCGTACCCTCAAAGCCTAGGTCTTTAAGAGAGCCTGTGTCGTCTATGCGGTGTATCGGGTAGTCAAACCATAAGTTTATAGGCTCAAACTTCGGAAACTCTCGCAGCGTGCCCTCTACTCGCCACGCCGTGCGACCGCTCATGCCGTGCTTGGCTCTGTCTATCTCGTCTATCATCAATTTGTACGACTTAAGCGATAATATCTCTCGTGCCTTTTCCGTCATTACAGATGCAGACTGCATATCGTCCTGCGATAGATCCGGATCGCCGTCAAATCGGCATATCCATTCGCGGCAGATACGGCAAGTCAGCTTGTTTTCTTCTTGCTTCTTTAAGCTGTCTGTAATTTCGAGCTCGGCAAAGTCGAGAAGCGCATCAGGATCGCGCGCGAATACTCCCGAGCCCGAAGCTCTGTCCATAGACCTTTTCGCACCCTGCAATCCCTTAGAGTGATGGTGGCAGTATATGACCGCACACCCAAGCTCGTTGCACACGCTGTCAAAGTAATTGCAGAATTTTGACATATGTTCCGCGCTGTTTTCGTCGCCCGTCAGCATCTTGTATATTGGGTCAAAGATAATTGCAATATAGCCGCGCTTTTTGGCACGGTGTATAAGCTTTGGTGCAAGCTTGTCCATGGGCGCACTGTGACCGCGCAAGTTTAGTATATCTATTTTATCAAAGTTATCGACTTTGTAGCCGAGGGCATCGTATACGTCCTTAAAACGGTGCATACATGATGCGCCGTCAAGCTCCAAGTTTACATACAGCACCTTACCTTGTGCGCAGTTAAATCCCAGCCATTTCTCACCCTCTGCAATAGCTATGCAGAGCGATATAAGCGCAAATGACTTGCCGGCTTTAGAAGGCCCTGCGACAAGCAGCTTGTGCCCTTGTCTTAGCACACCGTCAATAAGCGGCGGTGCAAGCTTGGGCATATGCTGCCATACGTCGGCAAGGCACACTGTGTCGGGCAGATCATCATTGATAGCCGCTATGTAGTCATACCACTCCTGCCAGCTGCGCTTGCCTATGTGACTGTCGACTATAAACTGCTTACGCTCGCCGCGCTCTATTCCCGGCAGGCGTGAGAGCCTTGACGGATTGCGGCAGCTTTTGTCTACATAAAGCCCGTTCTTGCGGCATACGCCAAAAAGATAGTCTACTCGCTTGTGGTACTCGTTAAGATCAGGCGCATCTATATGCACTATAGCGTGCAGGCTCTTGCCGCCTGTATATACAAGCATAGCGACAGGCAGCTCTAAATCTCTTATAAGCGCGTTCTGCTCTTCAAGCGCCATGTTGTCACTCTCAACAAGCGCGTATCTGTAGTCGGTTACATTCTCGTCTTTAACGCCCCTGCCGTCAAGAGGATTAAAGCGGATCCATGCGCCTGCCTCTTTTTTGTAGTCGCCAAGCACCGCGCCTATATCGCCGCCGCACTTACGCAGCTCTTTAATAAGCTCTCCTGCCGTGCGGTCGTAGCTGCCTCTGTTCGGCAAGTGCTTTACAGTGCCGTCGTCGCTCTGCTTTTCCCACGTTTCTGTTACATAGCCGACATGGTCGTCTTTATCAAACAGCGTTTCGAGATATGTAATTATCTGCTCGGCAGGATTCCACACCGTAGGCTCTTTAACGGGTATGCCCTCGCCTGTCAGCGGCGCGGAGAGCGTTTCTTCCTCGGCGGTAATGACGTCATTCCAGTCATAGGCAAGCGGCGCAGGGCGTTTGAACTCAAAGCCTCTGTCTTTTGCCATTTGTACGATAGTACCTGCCGTTACCGGCGAGGCAGATCCGCCGAAGGTGTTCCACTTGCTCTGACATTCGCCGGCATGAAAGCGACGTGCATCACGCCTCGACCAGTTTTCCCAGTCGGTGCAGGAGTACCCCTCATGTTTGAGCGCCATACCGACGTTTATCCACTCTTGATAGTCGCAGTCGGCAGGGTCTATGTGGTCTAATATATCAGTAAGTTTAATATTATCCATACGCTCACGCTCCTATATATGTCGCAGGGTCAATGTCATACGGTATGCGCCAGCCGTTTGAGGCTATGCGGTCAATAAGCTTTTTTGCTGTATCAAACTGCCAGTTACCAACGTGCTTAAAGCCTCGCGATTCCAAAAAGCGTATCTGCTTGGGTGTAGTCATACCCATAGATCTGCGGTTGGCGAGCCTGTCAAGTATAAGCTGCGCCTTGCCTGCCGTTTCTATCTCGTCGGGGTATATGCCATACTTTTCGAGAGCAGCTTTCTGTTTTTCAGATGCAGGCGACATCTCCCAGCCGAATGCAGGCTGATATGATGACAGATCTTCCGCTTGTATGCTCATCTCGTATTGCAGAGGATCTACCAGTTTTCTCTTTCGCATACGCATTTCAGCGAGCATATTGGCAAGTGCTTCTTCGCGCTTAGCCACAACGTCTTCGCTGGCTTTTTCTTCTGCTTCTGTAATGTCTACTGGTTCGGAAGTCTCGGAAAGGTTTTCGGTCATTTGTGCCGCTACCTCTGCGCTCTCACAAATAAGAGATGCAGGGCGGCAAAGCTCATGGCGTTCGGTATGCCATAAAAAATCAAGTAATAGCAAGTGGTCTTTGCCCTCGCAGAGCCTTGTGCCGCGCCCTACCATTTGGCAGTACAGGCTTCTGACCTTAGTCGGGCGCAGAACTATAATACAGTCTACCGAGGGGCAGTCCCAGCCCTCTGTCAGCAGCATAGAGTTGCACAGCACATTATATTTGCCGCTTTCAAAGTCAGAGATCACCTGCGCCCTGTCGTCGCTGTTACCGTTGACTTCGGCAGCTTTAAAGCCTTTTGAATTGAGTATCTCTTTGAATTTTTGTGATGTCTTTATCAGCGGCAGGAATACAACAGTTTTACGGTCTTTACAGTAATTCAGCATCTCGTCGGCGATCTGATACAGATACGGATCGAGAGCATTGTCAATGTCGCTTGCACGAAAATCGCCTGCCTGCACGCTTACGCCCGAAAGGTCAAGCTTTAGCGGAATAGTCTGCGCTTTTATCGGCGACAAATAGCCCTCTTTGATTGCTTTCGGCAGGGTATATTCATAGGCAAGACTGTCAAATATCTGCCCGAGATTTCTCATGTCGCCCCTGTCGGGCGTGGCTGTTACACCTAGTATTTTAGCGTTAGAAAAATGCTCTGTAACTTTTTGATAGCTGTCCGAAATAGCATGGTGCGCCTCATCTATAATTATTGTATCAAAGTAGTTTCTTGAAAATTGTGCAAGCCGCTTGTCGCGCATCAGCGACTGCACCGAGCCGACAACGATCCTGTACCAGCTGCCTTGGCAGCTTTCTTCAGCTTTTTCTACAGCGCAGCCCAGCCCTGTAGCCTGCATTATCTTGTCGGCAGCCTGTGTAAGCAGCTCGCCTCGGTGAGCAAGTATAAGCACTCGCTCACCGTTTCTGACTAGGTCTTCGGAAAGCTTAGCAAAAACTATCGTCTTGCCGCAGCCGGTCGGCAGCACAAGCAGCGTTCTCTTGTGTCCGCTTTCCCACTCGCGCATGATAGCCTCTTTCGCCTCGCTTTGATATGTACGCAGTTCCATACTTAAAACCTTCCTGCTGTCCAGCCTGATGCCGCAGGCGCGTTTGCTTCGTCATAGTCGTAAAAACGCTTTATGCGATTGGCCTTCCCCTCTGTGCCGTCTTTCTTGATATACGTTTCTACGACCACCTTGCACTTGCCTTTCTTGCCGATAATGTTCCAGTTCATTTTCAGCGGCTCACCGTGCTTTTTCATGCCGAGAGATAAAAACAATTGCGACAGCTTCCATTCAAAGTTTGAAAGCAGGAAAAATCCCTCTTCTATACTTACAGTGCCCTCGCTGCCCGTCACCTCAAAAGTGACCATAGCCCTGTTACAAGGCGGCACTTTTTCTGATCCGTTGTAACGTGTTCTTACAACTTTTTTGACTGTGTATTCATAGTCGCCGTCGGGCAGCAGCACAAACTCGCCGCCCTCATTTTTTATCTGATCTTCCCAGCCATAGGCTACAACATTTTCCGTGTTCATTGTTCATTACTCCTTTCAATCAAATGGATTTTCTTGGTTTTCTTTTATCATTTTGTAAACATCGTTCCAGCAGGCTATAAGCACGCCGCTTATAAAGCGCTCGTCATATCTGCTTACGGGCATATCCTGTGGGTAGTAGCCTTTAAGGCTGACCGCAAGTCTGATGTCCTCTTCGCTTACCCTGTACTCCTGCATAAGGTCTTTCAGCGGTTTCGGCAGTTCTTCGGGAATATTCAGCGGCGTAACGTCTTCAAAGTCTGACAGATCACCGACTACATTTACATCGGTCTGTACCGGTGCAGGCGCAGGCTGCTCTACAGCACGCTCAATAACACGTTCGGGCGCTTTCGTCTCGGTCGGTGTATCTTCAAAAAGATGTGCTATGTACTTGTATTCAAGCGGCAGCTCATCAGGCAGCCCGAAGCGGTTCTTTGCATCCCAACAAGCACGCCGTGTCGTATACATAACTCTTTTGCACTCGTTATTATTTGCCTTTAACTTTTTGCCGTCCTTGTCCAAAGCGATCACTTCTGTCTTAAAATTCAAAAACAGAACTATATCCGCCCATTCTTTGACGATCGGTGCGATCTTGTTAGTGGTCTTGTCGCCGAGCTTCAGTTCCCAGCGGTCATATCCTGCGCCCATTTCTTCGGGTTGGTCAAATTTCTTGACTTTCGCGTGTGCTATAAGTACCACATTTATGCCGCTATCCACGACCTCTTGCAGAAGGTCAAGAAACTTGTCGAATTTTTCCTTTTCGTACTGCCAACCATTCCCGTAACCAAATTCCTCTATACCTGTTTTTTTGTACTTAGCGCACAGTTCGGCTATGCACATTCTCTCTGCCCAGTCAATTGTGTCTATGACAAGAGTTTTGCAGCGTTTCAGTTGCCTTTCCTGCTCGATATTTTCACAAAGCAAAGTCCAGCTGGTGGGTGTTGGCAGTCTGTCCACGTCAAGGGCTGATGTGCCGCCCTCAACGTCTATAAATATCGGGTCGGGAAATTGTGCCGCAAATGTTGACTTGCCTATGCCCTCTACGCCATATATGACGACTTTCTTTGCCTTTTTCTGCTTGCCTCTTACAAGCCCTGCTGTGTTTGTTATCATCAGAATGTACCTTCCTTCCATGTTTTTTGAGTTTCTGTATTAGCGCCGTTGACGTATGATGTGCCGTCCTCGATAATGATACTGCACTCGTCGCCGGTCGATACCCTTGTGGCTATAGCCTGTAAGCCCTCGCCGCTCAGCCACTCGCCGAAGCTTTGCAGCGTATCGGTGTCCAGCTGCTCAAGCTTGTCCAGCAATACAAAGCCACACTCGGGGTTAAGCTTACGCACGATAGATGTCGCCACAATAAGCTGCTCTGATCCGCTCATGCAGTCCCACTTCTGCCCCTTGTATACAAGCTCTCCCTCTTCGACGGTCAGTCCCTCTAGAGGCATATTCGCGTTGTCGAGCAGCCTGCGCTTTGCAGCCCTTGTGCCCTCAATGTCGGCAGTAAGTTCGTCGTACTGCTTGCTGTATTTTTCGGCATCGATTTCTGCCTTTTCTCTTTCGAGGTTGGCATATATCTTTTTGTTTGTTTCCTCAATGTCTGCAAGGCTCTTTTCTATCTCGGCGGTGCTCTCATCTTTAAGAGCAGCCACCGTTTTGTTGGCGGTCACATACTCGTTTTCAAGGCGAGAGATCTCCTGCTTCAGCTTCAGCATCTCGGTCTGTGCCTGCTTTAACCGCTGTTCTGTCTCCTGTTTCTGATCCCTCAGCCGTTGGTTCTCGCCGTTCTTGGCAAGTATCTGCTGCTGTCTAAGTATGAGTTCTGATGCCGATATAGGCTCTAGCGGCATACCTGCGTACACCGGCATTTCTTTGGCGTATTTTTTCTTTTGGTCTGCAATTCTGCCGACCACCGTGCGCTGGTCGTATAAACTCTTTTCTTCGACTTCAAGCTGATACAACTTATCTCCAACGCCTATTATTTTCAGCAGCGTTTCGGCTTTTTCTTTGTTGGTCTGACCGAGAAACTTCGGCAGGTTCAGCGCAAGCTTTTCCACGAAGCTGTTGAGCAGGTTCTGACCGCCCTTGTTGCCGCTCGGGTCTATGACCTTTAAGCTGCTGTTCTTGCCCGACCGCTCAACGACTATGCCGTTATCGAGGGTCAGCCGCATATACGGCTCTGCGTAAGCGCCGTCGCGCTTGGGGTTGGAAGGCTTAAAGTTATCGCCGCCCAGCGCCCAGCTTATTGCATCCAGCACCGATGACTTGCCCTGTGAGTTCTTGCCGCCTATCACTGTCAGTCCGTTCTTTGCCGGCGTGAGCTGCACCGCCTTAATGCGCTTGACGTTCTCAATTTCAAGCGTGGTGATTTTTGTTGACATTTTTACATTCTCCTTTACAAATTAGTTTTTAGTATCTTTTTTATTTGTTCTCACCACTTTCATTTATTTCACCTCCTGCCATGTCGGCAATACTGCTTATATTCAGCCGATTGTTTGTCCTGCATATCGGGTATACGCGTGAGCACTTAGTACAATCAAGACTTACCACCCAGCCCCAGTTAGGAGAGAACTTGCCGTACTGCTCCGCCTCTTCACTCATGCCGTCAAATCCTACAGAAAGTTCAAGCTCTGCTCCACATTCAGGGCATTTTAAATGTTTTATTCTCATTTTTTCACTCCTTTTCGATATGATTTTATATACGCAGAGACTGCTGTTTGTATGTTTTCCGTTGCGATCTTTAATGCACGCTTTTCAACGGTGTCCATTACTCCACTTCCTCTTCAAGATATTTTCTAACCGCATCTGCGCAATCCTCGTTTTGCTGATTTTTGCAAGTGTCTCTCAGATAACAATAATCACAAGAGAAAGGCGGTATCAGATTGCCGGCGATTTCAGCCGCCATTTCCTCAATAGTGGCATCTTTTAGCTTTTCAAAACGTGTTATTTCTTGTCACCTCTTTCAGCATTTCGGGGTCGTCGTAAATGTTACCGATTACTTCTAATCTAAAATTTGAATAAATAAAATATTGGTGCTTTTTGAGTTTCTTACTCGTCCGCATGAACGCGAGTATATCAGTATTGAAGTAAATCACGCCAACATCAAACTCATTTGGAAAAACATCGTTATTAAAATGCTTGACGATATCACCTTCAAATATTTTTTTGTCATTGATATCGTTGATTCCTATATACTGCCCCACTGTTTCGGGTCAACGTCCCAGACGTTCTCGCAGTAATGCTTTTGTGGTCGGGTGGTTTGCCTTGTGCATTGCTATTGCATCAGGGTCATGGTTGATAGCTATATCAACGCTTCTGCCCGTTGCCATAGATATGCCCGTGGAAGCTCCACCGCCGCCTGCAAAGTTATCAACTATTAGTTCTTTTATTTTTTACTCCCCCTTATTCAAATAAACTTATCTGCGCCCAGTGTTCTTTTTCTTTGAGAATATTCCAATAAAAACGATTGCTACTATCTATAACACCTGAATCTTCTAAAGCAAAACGCTTGTCAAAGTCGTGTACAGAGTGTCCGTCAGGTTTGAAATGTACAGGGCTGTCGCTATCCCATTTCAAAAGCAATTGCCATAAGTCGGGGTAGTTCTTGCGCAATAACCGTAATTGCTGAATCCCCTGATTGTGGCAAAACCAGCAACCGCCCCGTGTAGCTGTGGTGTATATAGGAGATAACAGGTCGTTTTCCTCACACCATTTTCGGCAGTCGGCTTCTGTCCAGTTTGCAAGAACTAAAGGACTAATTTTACAATCGTTCAAACTATGAAAGCGATTAGGCTCATCGGCAGCTATTCCGATATAATCATAACGCTCTTTACCGTCTGTGCATTTAATACTATTTATAGCATTAAGCTTTAATTTGTTACACCAATTGCCTTTTATCAACGGAAAGCCTTTAACTTTTCCAACATATTTGCCTTTTATGCGTTTACTGAAAAAGCATTTCTCATAAGTCATTTTGTCGCTTGTATAACCGTCAACTTTTGTAGCAACAATGTGTTCTACATTTATGCCCCAACGTTCCTTGATAATGCGATCCGCCTTAGCCTTAAACTCTTGCATAGGCGGCAGATCTGCCGATATAGTATCTGTCGCCCATACTTCCGCATGGACTATTCTGTCAAGCGGCAGACCCAGCTTTTCTATCGCGCCTAAGCAAGCAAGGCTGTCCTTGCCGTAAGAAAGGCTGAGTATGTACTCTTTATTCTGATTTCTCATTTTTATGATTTTTGGGTTTCATAAACACCATCCAATGCGTATTCATCTGCTTGCCTGTTCGCTGCCCAAGCAGCGGAGTATAAGGCGACAGCGGCAGTATATCTTTAAGCGGAATTTGGATTTCACTCCATTTGAAAATAAGTATTCCGTCGTCGTCTAGCACTCGAAAACATTCCATAAAGCCTTTCTGTATCATGGTCTGCCAATCTCCCTCAAGACGACCGTATTTAAGTTTCAGCCAACTGTTTTCACCGCATTTCGTGAGGTGTGGTGGATCGAATATGACCAGTTTAAATGACTTATCATCAAACGGCAGAGCCGTAAAATCGCATATGGTGTCGGGTGATATCTCGATGTATCTGTTTGGGTAAAACTCATGTCGAGGCACTTGCCGTATGTCGCAGAACTCGACATCAGAATTGTTTTTATCAAAATAAAACATTTTCGCACCACAGCATACGTCAAGCACACGTTTGTTAGGCTTTTTCATTTTTACCTCTCATTTCATCTTCAAGCATATCAAGCACTTTTTCAAGCGCCGCTTTCACGATCTCTGCTATATTCGGCGGCAAAGTGTATGATTTGCTTTTCTCTTTGCCTGAACGTGCTTTATACAGCTTTACTTCTGCATTTCTATCGAGCAGTTCCCTGATCGTATCTATGACCTCTTTGAGAGCGTATTCTTCCGCCTTTTCGATAAGCATTTTACCGTCAATATTTGATATTTTATGATACGCGCTAGAATCAAGATACCGCTTAATGTCACGCATAGTCATTTCTGACGTTTTAAATCTCTCAGGACATCTGCCTATATATGCCTCTTTGTAATCTTCTATCGCTTGGCACAGTATGCCGCCGATAAGGTTTTCCACGCCCTCGTCGCATATTTTTTTCACTGCTATCTCCTATCTTATGTTTTTTCCCAGCCTTTGCCTTTGATTTCAAAAGAAATGTTGCTTACCTTTATGCGCGGTGCAGGCTCTTTCTTTGCTTTTTTCGGCGGTCTCATGACGTCAATAAACCACAGCACTAGCACCATGATCATCACGCCGACAGACCGCCCCGACAGTGTGCCGTACACTTTAAGCTCAGTAAGCGCCAGAATAACGCCGAGGAAGCACAAAGCGCTATACAGTACCTTTAACATTAACGCCACTCCTTTCAAGTTCTCGCAGCTTTTTCAGCCGCCTTTCATAGTCATCAACGTCAATTCTCCAAACCTCATACGCGACCCGTGTGTTGATAGAGTGCGGCAGAAACGCCTTTATGTTCTGGTCTGCCATTACCCTTTTGACCTCGTTCTTCATACGCTGCGCGACCGTTTCACCCACACCGAATAGTTCCTTGATCTCGCTCGTTCCAAGCTCCGGCTGCGAATAGTACAGCCGCAGAGCCGTTTCAATGTCAGGGTTTTTCATTTAATCATTCCCCCTTACTTCCAGTTTACACTCGCCGTCCGTCTGCTCAGTATATTCCTTGCAGAAATTCTCTGCATCTTCACGGCTTGCAGTAGCATAGACAGCTTCACCGAACGGGTTTTCGTAAAAATCAATTACTGTGTACATCAGATTCTACCTCCTCCAGTATTGCTTTGCCGTCGCGGAAGATAAGCGCAGCGCCCAGTACATTTGCGATCGCAGCAGCGACTTTAACGCTGTTGGTATGTCCACGCATAAACTCGCTTATGGTACACTGCTTATATCCCGTGAACTCTGCCAGCATATTATTGTTGATACCCAACGCCTTCTTGCGCTTGGTAACTTGGTATCGGAAATAGCCGTATTCGCCGCCGTACTTCTTCTGTACATACTGTTCGCGCTTTTTATCCAGCATTTCTCTTACCTCTTGCGGTATCTCGTCTCGCAGATTTGGAACACTGTCCTGTTCCGTTTTAATCTTTGAAAGAGAGATTTTTGGACTTTCATCTTTCGGCGGTGACTTAGATATGACTTGCGCTCCGTCCGGTACGCTGAGGGTTATTGTCACCCCGTTGATACTAAGTTCTAAAATATTCGTTGCCATAAATGTTTTCTCCACCTTTTCTCCTTTATTAGAATTTATTACCCTAATGACTTTGACTTCTTCTGCACATTTTCCGGTGTATTCAGTGCTTTTGCTCGACTTGCTTTGGTAAGTATTCTCTCCTAAAAGATAGTCTAAAGACACATTGAAAAAATGACCTATTTTATCAATGTACTTCATGTAAGATTGACTTTTCCCTGATATCCACGCAGAAAACACACTTTTCTCAATACCGAGATAATCGGTCAAATCTTTTTGATTTTGCTCATTTCGCCTAAGCAAAACCAATATTTTGTTTACAACACTATATTCAGCCATTTATATTCACCCCCCTTAGATAGTCAAATAATATAATGTTACTAAGTAAGCGACATGTCATCTGAAATTACTACGGCAAATTTTCTAGCACTACTTCTGCCAAGAAGGTAATCGACTGAACAATCGAAAAGATTCGCCATATCAATTAACACAGTCGTCGGAATGTTCCCACTAAAAAGCCAATTGTAGTAAGTTTTTCGTTCTTTATAATTAAGCCTTTTAATAAGTTCCTCTTGTGATAGTCCACAACGTATTCTTTCAGATTCAATATTAGGATACTTAAACGAGTTCATAAAGCTTTCACCTCCATTTGCAATATACGCACTTTGTGTATATTATTATATACGCAAAATGTGTGTATGTCAAGAGCAAAAGCTATAAAATTATTCACAAATCGCATAGCTACTATTAGTGCAATATTTACAAATTGTGCAATTTCGCTTGACAAATTACTCAAAAAGCGTATAATTAAATAAACGGAGGCGATTGTATGTTAAGATTGAAAGAATTAAGACAGGAAAAGAAACAAAACATGAGACAGACGGCTATTGCATTAGGAATTCCATATACAACTTATATATCTTATGAAAAAGGAGACAGGGAGCCTAATTCAGAAATGTTAATTGCATTAGCCGAATACTTTAATTGTTCAATTGACTATCTTGTCGGAAGAAGTAATGAAAGAATTAGTGACGAAGTTTTAGATCAAGTAAATTTACTAGATAATGATTTATTGGTATTTCACGGAAATATTCATGATGCCAAAAAAGCTCAAAAAGAAAGATATTCTAAACTTACGTCAAGTCAACAATTTTATAACGAGCAACCATTGGACTTTTTAACAAGTGATGAGATGTCTCAAATAAAAAAATACCGTACACTTGACGAGTACGGCAAAAAAATAATGAATAGTGTGTTGAATATTGAATATGATAGATGCACGCATATGGAAGAACAATCAACAATTGAGCTACCTATACAATTGATCTCGGCATCTGCTGGAACGGGTCAATGGCTCGGTGATGATGAATATACAGAACGTATAAGAGTAGCTGATACAGCAGAAGCGCGAAAGGCTAACCTCGTAATTGAAGTAAATGGAAACAGTATGCTACCTAGTTATAAAGACGGTGATAAAGTACTTGTTCGTTTGCAACGAGACATAAATATAGGTGAAATAGGCATTTTCGTTGTAAATGGCAGTGCTTATATTAAAGAAAAAGGTAAAAACGAACTTGTATCTCTAAATCCCGAATTTGACAATATCGCTATTAACGAATATGATAGGATAGATTGCGTTGGAAAAGTATTAGGTATAGCAGACGTTATAGATTATTCTATTTAGGAGGCAGCACAATGAAACGTATTATATTACTATTAATGCTTATTGCAAGCCTTACTTTAGCTTCGTGCTCAGATACTTCTGCTTCAGATAAAGAGAGTACTTCTATATCAGACACCCAAAGTCAAGCTGTTACCAAAAGCACTACAACTACCGAAAAAGTGGTTATTGATATAAGTTCATCAGACAGCGATTCAGCCGGTGAAAGCACTTCCAATTCGACCGTAGATGAAGCTGATCTTGATATGTTGGCATCATTCGACGGCTATCAGTACAGCGAAGATTATGATGATTATACCGTTACTTATTCATATCGGGCAGATACCGATAAAATGATGATTATTATAGATGTTATAGTAGAGTTATACGATTCTTATGATTTATTAGAAAATTCTCTTAATATCTCATCACTAACAGATACTTTAAACAATACTGTTGACAATTTATTTAATACCACCGATATAGCAACACAAGGAAATTATGTGTTTAAAGACAATCTCGGAAACATTGTCGCAAAGTATTCATACGAATATTTAGGAGAGATGGTTTGTGAAAACTTAGACGGAACATATCAATTTTTTTTGAATGGCATTTCAAATATGAGCAATTATAGTAATATTATTGTTGACGATAACGATTTAAAAGAAAAAAACTCAATGTTAATATATGGGAGTTTTGAGGCACCACAAAATTATAGAGATGCTTGTGTTGTGTATGGAGAAGTTACCGGCGTGGACGGTGCTACAACCACTGCACAAGGTGTTGCTGATGAAAACGGGAATTTTACTCTAGCAGTCATAGATGAAAATTTTATAGAATCTCACGGATATAAATCTTGTGTGATCATATCTATATATGATTTAATTTAAATAAAAAGCCGCTCCGGTGAGGCAACACCGAAGCGGCAAGTGAGAATGTCCCCATGTCAACAAAGGGCAAATTCTGCCCTTTTATTGTAGCATAAAATTTTTTGAATGTCAATAGGAGGAGTTTTTATGCCTATTTATAAGATGACAGGCAAGAAAAACGGCAAGCAGCGTTACCGTGTGCGTATCAACTACACAGACAACTACGGCAAGGCGCATCAGACCGACCGCACTGTTTACGGTCTTGAAGAGGCAAAAATGCTTGAATATCAGCTTACCAACGACATCAAGCGCAAGAAAGAAACGCCTGCTGCCGGTATGACGATCAGCGATCTCTATGAAGAATATATCAACGCAAAGCGATATGAGGTGCGCGAGACCACTCTTGACAAGAGCGTGCGCATAATCGCGCGATACATCATACCCGAATGCGGCAGCACCAAGCTGTCGAAGTTTAACGTGGCTTCCGTCCAGAAGTGGAAGATGTACATGGAAGGGCTGAACGTCGGCATCACCACCAAGCGGAATGTCTATGGGGTGTTCCACGCGATGATAAACTATGCCGTGAAAATGGAATATATGTCGCGAAACGTGCTGGAGCAGGCTGGTAACTTCAAAGCGCCGCTCGATACCACAGCCACCAAAGAAATGCAGTACTACACCGCCGACGAGTTCAAGCGGTTTATTGCCGCCGCAAAAAGTGAGGCTGAAGCGGCAGAAGCCAAGGGTGAGCTGTACAAATGGAATTTTTATGTATTTTTTAACATCGCCTTTTACACAGGTATGCGCAAAGGCGAAATTAACGCCCTACAGTGGACGGACATCAAGGATGGCAGGATAAGCATTACAAAGAGCGTGGCGCAGAAGCTTAAAGGTGCTGACCGCATCACGCCGCCGAAAAATAAAAGCAGCATACGCACTATACAGATACCGTTGCCGCTCATGGCGGTGCTGGAGCAGCACAAGGAGCGGTGCAGTGCCATTGACGGCTTTGCTGAGAGCTGGTATATCTGTGGCGGTGTGCGCTGCATAAGAGATACCAGCGTGCAGAAAACCTTGCAGAGATACGCCGAGGCGGCAGGTGTTAAAGCGATAAGGGTGCACGACTTTCGGCACAGCCATGCTTCCCTGCTTGCCAACGAGGGCATAAACATACAGGAGATCGCACGTCGGCTCGGTCACGCGAAGATAAGCATGACGTGGGACACCTATTCGCATTTGTATCCGAGAGAGGAAGAAAGGGCGATAAAAATTCTGAATAATATAAAAAACGTGTAAAAATCGTGTAAGCAAAATAATAAACCCCCGATTATTCGAGGGTTTATTCTCATATGGCGGAGCAGGAGAGATTCGAACTCTCGGTCCCGATTAAGGGATTACTCGATTTCGAGTCGAGCCCGTTATGACCACTTCGATACTGCTCCAAATATTCAATAAACTTAGTGACTTAGATATTATAACACATCGCGAAGAAAAAATCAATAGCAATAAAATTACATTTAGCAAAAAAATATTCACATCGGCGGCTGTCATTTTGTCAAATTTGCTTATTTTTTGCTGTATCCTTGACAAAGGTAATAAAAAAGTGATATTATAGTATGTGTATGTATATTTTGCGAGAGGAGCAAAACTTAGGATCATGAAAACACCGTTTATCACTAAAGAACAAGCAGAAGAAATAATCAAAAAATACCCCACGCCTTTTCACATATACGACGAAAAAGGCATAAGAGAAAACGCACGCCGAGTAAAGCAGGCGTTTGCGTGGAATAAAGGCTTCAAAGAGTATTTTGCCGTTAAAGCTACACCAAACCCGTTCATTCTGAAAATATTGCAGGAGGAAGGCTGCGGCGTTGACTGCTCCAGCTATACCGAGCTGCTGATGAGCAAGGCGTGCGGCTTTGAGGGCGAGGATATAATGTTCTCTTCAAATGTAACGCCCGATAAAGACTACCTTTTGGCAAGGGAGCTTGGCGCAATTATAAATATCGATGATTTTACGCACATTGAGCACCTTGACAAGCTGTGCGGAATTCCCGAGCTTATTTGCTGCCGCTATAACCCGGGCGGAAAGTTTGAAATGCACAATCAGATAATGGATAACCCCGGCGACGCTAAGTACGGCTTTACAAAAGCTCAGATAATCGAGGGCTTTAAGATACTGAAACAGAAAGGCGCAAAGGAATTCGGTCTGCACAGCTTCTTGGCTTCAAATACCGTTACCGACGACTACTACCCCGAGCTTGCAAGGATACTCTTTGAGCTTGCTGTTGAGATACAAAAAGAAACGGGCTGCAAGTTTAAGTTTGTGAATCTTTCGGGCGGCGTAGGCGTGGCTTACAGACCCGAGCAGCGCGGCAACGATATTATGAACATCGGCGAGGGCGTGCGCAAGGCGTATGAGGAAATACTCGTACCAAACGGCATGGGCGATGTTGCGATATTTACCGAGATGGGCAGATTTATGCTCGCACCTTACGGACACCTTGTGACAAAGGTGCTGCACTTTAAGCATATATATAAAGAGTATGTGGGCGTTGATGCCTGCGCTGCAAACCTTATGAGACCCGCAATGTACGGCGCATACCACCATATAACGGTGCTTGGTAAGGAAAATGAGCCTTGCGACCACGTTTACGACGTTACCGGCGGGCTTTGCGAGAACAATGACAAGTTTGCAATTGACAGAAAACTGCCGAAGATAGACATCGGTGATATACTTGTGATACATGATACCGGCGCACACGGCTTTGCTATGGGCTATAACTACAACGGTAAGCTCCGCAGCGCGGAAGTTCTTCTGAAAGAGGACGGCAGCACGCAGCTTATAAGACGCGCGGAAACGCCGGAAGATTACTTCGCAACGTTTGATTTTTCGGACTTTTTCAAAAAGTAATGAAGACCTGCTACATATCAGACCTTGACGGCACTTTGCTTGACGGCAGCGCACAGCTTACGCAGTTTACTAAAAACGCTCTCAGCGTACTGGTGAAACACGGCGTTAATATCACTGCGGCGACCGCAAGATCTCCGTACTCTGTAAGAAAAATATTCAGCGGCGTGAATATTCCTCTGCCTATGATACTTATGAACGGCGTTATGTTTTATGACAATGCGAATGATGAGATAATTTCATATAATGAAATAAACCGCGATGCCGCTGTACAGGTGATAAAGACTGTAAAGGGCTTTGGCATTACAGCGTTTATGTATCTTATCAGCGACAAAAAACTGATAGTAAGGCATGAAAATATTGATACGCCGTATATGTATGATTTTTATCGGCAGTGGCTTGTAAACTACGGCAAGCAGTTTGAGTATACAGAATACCTTGAAAGCGCTGTGACAGACGGCATAGTGTATTTTACTATGCTTTATGACAAAAGCGTTTTAGAGCCTGTCTGCGAGGCTGTTTCAAAGATAGACGGCATAAGCTGCTCTTTTTACAATGATATTTACTCGGATATGTGGTATCT
>CANRDG010000002.1 GCA_947629275.1 uncultured Clostridia bacterium
ACGGTTCTGCCGCCCTCACGGATAGCGAAACGAAGACCCTCTTCGATAGCTATCGGCTGGATAAGCTCAACGTCCATTTCAACGTTGTCGCCGGGCATGCACATTTCCTTGTCAGCAGGAAGGGTGATAACGCCGGTAACATCGGTAGTTCTGAAATAGAACTGCGGTCTGTAGTTGTTGAAGAAAGGAGTATGACGTCCGCCCTCTTCCTTCTTCAGAACGTAAACCTGACCTCTGAACTTGGTGTGGGGGTGAATAGAACCCGGCTTGCAGAGTACCTGTCCTCTTTCGATCTCGGTTCTCTGGATACCACGGAGAAGTGCGCCTATGTTGTCGCCTGCTTCAGCGTAGTCGAGTATCTTTCTGAACATTTCGATACCTGTAACAACGGTTTTCTTTCTCTCGTCGGTAAGACCGATTATCTCAACTTCGTCGCCGTTGTTGAGCTGACCTCTCTCAACTCTGCCGGTAGCAACAGTACCACGACCTGTGATGGTGAATACTTCCTCAACAGGCATAAGGAACGGAAGATCGGACTTACGGTCGGGAGTAGGAATGAAGCTGTCAACAGCGTCCATAAGCTCAACGATAGGAGCATATACGGGATCGGTAGGATCGTTTGAATCGGATTCGAGAGCCTGGAGAGCAGAGCCCTTGATGATAGGAGTATCATCGCCAGGGAATTCATACTTGTCGAGCAGTTCTCTGATATCCATTTCAACGAGTTCGAGAAGTTCGTCGTCGTCAACCTGGTCAGCCTTGTTCATGAATACAACGATTGCAGGAACGCCAACCTGACGAGCGAGCAGTATGTGCTCTCTTGTCTGAGCCATAGGTCCGTCAGAAGCAGCAACAACGAGTATTGCGCCGTCCATCTGAGCAGCGCCGGTGATCATGTTCTTTACATAGTCGGCGTGACCCGGGCAGTCAACGTGAGCATAGTGACGATTCTTGGTCTCATACTCAACGTGAGCGGTGTTAATCGTTATACCTCTTTCTCTCTCCTCAGGAGCAGAGTCGATGTTGGCATAGTCTTTCTTCTCTGCAAGGCCCTGCATAGCGAGAACCTTTGTGATAGCTGCGGTAAGAGTAGTCTTGCCGTGGTCAACGTGACCGATAGTACCAATATTAACGTGCGGCTTGGTACGTTCAAATTTTGCCTTTGCCATTGGATTTTCCTCCTTAAATTTCAAGTTTATGATCTCTGTCGATAAAATACATTATCTACATTATAACAGATTGATTTACAAAATGCAAGTCCGAATTGAAAATTATTCTTCGTCGCCCTTATTTCTCGTAGAGATTATCTTCTCTGCGATGTTCTTAGGAACCTGCGTATAGCTGTGCGGCTCCATAGTATAGTTGCCTCTGCCCTGCGTTTTGGATCTGAGGTCGTTGGAGTAACCGAACATTTCGGAAAGCGGAACGAGCGAGTCTACCTGCGCCGTGCCGTTGTTTACTTCCTGCCCGAGGATCTGACCACGCCTTGAGTTAAGGTCGCCTATTACCGTACCCATAAAGTCTTCGGGAACGAATACCGAAACTTTCATTATAGGCTCGAGTATAACGGCTCCGCCCTTTCTCATGGCCTCTTTGAACGCCATAGAACCTGCGATAGAGAACGCCATTTCGGACGAGTCAACTTCGTGGTAAGAGCCGTCGTAAAGAGTTACCTTTACGTCAACTACCTGATAGCCTGCCAGAACGCCTGCTTTCATAGCTCCCTGAATACCCTTGTCAACGGCAGGGATATATTCCTTGGGGATAGCGCCGCCGACAACCGAGTTGATGAACTCATAGCCCTTGCCGGATTCGTTAGGCTCTACCTTGATCTTAACATGACCGTACTGACCTTTACCGCCCGACTGTCTGGCGTACTTGTGGTCAACGTCAGCTAGCTTGGTTATTGTTTCCTTATAAGCAACCTGAGGCGCGCCTACGTTTGCTTCTACCTTAAATTCACGCAGCATTCTGTCAACGATTATTTCAAGGTGAAGTTCGCCCATACCTGCAATAATGGTCTGACCTGTTTCTTCGTCTGTCCATGTTCTGAAAGTCGGGTCTTCTTCTGCAAGCTTTGAAAGCGCGATGCCCATTTTCTCCTGACCTGCTTTTGTCTTAGGCTCTATAGCCAGCTGTATAACAGGCTCAGGGAATTCCATAGATTCAAGGATAACTGGATTTTTCTCGTCACACAGCGTATCGCCGGTGGTGGTATTTTTCAGACCTACCGCAGCAGCTATATCTCCCGAATAAACTCTTTCGATATCCTTTCTGTGGTTTGAGTGCATCTGAACTATACGTCCTATTCTTTCCTCTTTATCCTTGGTAGCGTTATAAACGCCGCTGCCTGCATCGAGCACGCCCGAATAAACTCTGAAGAAGCACAGTTTACCAACAAACGGGTCTGTAGCTATCTTGAATGCCAAAGCTGCAAACGGCGCTTCGTCGGAAGACGGTCTTGTGCATTCCTCGCCTGTTTCGGGGTCAACGCCCTTTATATCGGGTACATCGGTAGGAGCGGGCATATAGTCGATTATAGCGTCGAGCAGTTTCTGCACGCCCTTGTTTCTGTACGAAGTACCGCAGGTAACGGGTACCATTGTATTAGCAATAGTAGATTTTCTTATACAGGTCTTTATCTCATCTATGGAAAGCGTACCCTCTTCAAAGTACTTTTCCATAAGAGCTTCGTCCTGCTCTGCAACGTGCTCTACCATTTCGTCGTGATACTTCTGAGCGAGTTCTTTCATATCCTCGGGTATCTCTTCAACTCTTATATCCTTGCCGAGGTCATCGTAATAAACATACGCTTTCATCTCAACGAGGTCTATGATACCTTTGAAAGTATCTTCCGAACCGATAGGGAGCTGTATGGGAACAGCGTTGCATTTCAGTCTGGTGTGAAGCATTTCAAGAACTCTGTAAAAGTCAGCGCCCATAATGTCCATTTTGTTTACATAGACAAGTCTGGGGACTTTATAGTTATCAGCCTGACGCCAAACCGTTTCTGTCTGCGGTTCAACACCGCCCTTAGCGCAAAGCACCGTTACCGAACCGTCCAGGACTCTGAGTGAACGTTCAACTTCAACCGTAAAGTCAACGTGACCCGGGGTATCTATTATGTTCAGTCTGTGACCTTTCCAGTAGCAGGTAGTAGCAGCCGAAGTAATGGTTATACCTCTTTCCTGCTCCTGCTCCATCCAGTCCATGGTGGCTGCGCCGTCGTGTGTTTCACCTATTTTATGATTGATACCGGTATAAAACAGGATACGTTCGGTAGTAGTAGTCTTACCGGCATCGATGTGCGCCATAATACCGATATTTCTGGTATTCTGCAATGAACACTCTCTTGCCATAGTTTCCTCCTGTTTAAATTACCATCTGTAGTGTGCGAAAGCCTTGTTGGCTTCTGCCATTTTGTGAGTATCCTCACGTTTCTTGACTGAGCCGCCGACGCCGTTAACGGCATCGAGTATCTCGTTGGCCAGTCTTTCTTTCATTGTCTGCTCGTTTCTCAGACGCGCATACTTGGTTATCCATCTCAGTCCGAGAGTCTGACGTCTTTCGGGACGCACCTCCATAGGTACCTGATATGTTGCACCGCCTACACGGCGTGCCTTTACCTCAAGGCTGGGCATGATGTTTTCCATTGCTGCCTCAAACATTTCAAGAGCGGGCTTGCCCGACTTTTCCTCAACTATCTCGAAAGCACCGTAAACTATCTTCTGTGCAACGCCCTTCTTGCCGTCGAGCATTATGTTGTTTACAAGTCTTGTAACGAGCTTTGAGTTGTATACAGGATCGAGCAAAACGTCTCTCTTTGCAACCTTACCTCTTCTAGGCACTATAATTCCCTCCTTCATTAAATGATGAATTCATAGGTACTCGCTCGGCTCCTCACAGCCTTACGCTGCTTATAGCCGCCCCGTCAGTGCTTGCAGAAGGTCAATATATATCAACATTCCACATTCACTGTGGTCTCCGCGCTTTCACGCGGCAATGAGTTTCTCATGATATTTCTTTGAGCTTTTTACTTGGCTGCTCCTGCCTTGGGTCTCTTTGCGCCGTACTTGGAACGAGCCTGCATTCTCTTGGCAACGCCCTGAGCGTCAAGCGTTCCTCTTATGATGTGATAACGCACACCGGGGAGATCCTTTACACGTCCGCCTCTGATAAGAACAACAGAGTGTTCCTGAAGGTTGTGACCTATACCCGGGATATACGCCGTCACCTCGTTGCCGTTGGTAAGTCTTACTCTGGCAATTTTACGCATAGCAGAGTTAGGCTTTTTCGGCGTAGCAGTTCTTACCGCTGTGCAAACGCCTCTCTTCTGGGGGCAGCTCTGGTCGATAGCTATCTTCTTCTTTGAGTTGTAGCCCTTCTGGAGTGCGGGGGCGGTAGACTTTACTGCGAGTACGTCTCTTCCCTTGCGAACCAACTGATTAAAGGTCGGCATAATTTCTCTCCTTTCCTCAAAATTTATGCACACATTACCTACAAAAGCAGACAATACGTCAGCATACCCTATTATTATATAATAGTTTTTGGCTTTTGTCAATACATTTATTCCCGAAATCCTGCATAAAAATGTAAGTTTTATTGCCCTTGCCTTGCACAAATACGTAAAAAACGGGGCGCTCACCGCACGATGAACGCCCCAAAGCATTGTTTATCAGTTATTGAACTGTGCTGCGTGGTCGATATAGCTTTCGCTCTTTCTTATCTCAACGTCGTTGTAGATATCCATTCCCGTACCGGCAGGAATAAGATTACCGATAATAACGTTCTCTTTAAGTCCCGAAAGCCTATCTGTCTTGCCCCTGATAGCGGCATCTGTAAGAGCCTTTGTGGTCTCCTGGAACGAAGCCGCAGACATGAAGCTGTCGGAGTTGGACGAAGCCTTTGTGATACCCTGGAGCACAGGCACTGTAGTTACGAGAGCCGCGCCCTCAACTCCTGCATCTATCTCTTCCTGTATCTGCGCGTTTATCTCGGCTATCTCGTTCTTGTCCACCAGCGAGCCCGGCAGCAGGTAGCTGCTTCCGCTGTCCTCTACCTTTACCTTCTTCATCATCTGGCGAACTATTACCTCAACGTGCTTGTCGTTGATGTCAACACCCTGTGAACGGTAGGTCTTCTGTATCTCGGTAATTATATAGTTCTGAACAGCCATTATGCCGTTTACTGCGAGTATATCGCCCGGATAGATAGAACCCTCGGTGAGCGGTTCGCCCGCCGACACTCTCTGACCGTCGGTAACTTTCAGCTTCTGACCGTAAGGAATGGTGTATACCTCTTTTCTCGGCTCGTCGCTGTCAACGTCAAGTTCGTCGCTCGTAACGGTTATCTGATTTATCTTCTTGATCTCCTCGACCTTGCAAACGCCCGCTATTCTTGTGATAGTGGCAGCGCCCTTGGGTCTTCTGCTTTCAAAAAGTTCTTCAACACGCGGCAGACCTTGTGTAATATCTTCCGCGTTGGCGATACCGCCCGTATGGAAAGTTCTCATGGTAAGCTGCGTGCCCGGTTCACCTATAGACTGCGCGGCTATAATACCTACAGCTTCGCCGACCGTTACGGTCTTGCCGTGAGCAAGGTTGGCGCCGTAGCACTTAGCACAAACGCCGTGTTTAGCCTTGCATTGCAGCACGCTTCTTATCTCGATGCTGTTCTTGCCCTGTTCTTCAAGTATGGCAACAACTTTCTTGGCATCTTTGTCGTCCATCAGCTTGTTGTGAGAAACTATCATCTCGCCCGTCTTGGCGTCTTTGATATCCTCAACAAGGTATCTGCCTATAAGTCTTTCGGTCAAAGGTTCGATAACGGCGTTTCCACTCTTGATGTCAAACACTTCTATGCCCGAAGTAGAGCCGCAGTCGTCCTCGCGGATTATAACGTCCTGCGAAACGTCAACAAGACGTCTTGTCAGGTAGCCCGAGTCAGCGGTACGCAGAGCTGTGTCTGCAAGACCCTTTCTCGCGCCTCTGGAAGAAATGAAGTATTCCAGAATGTTAAGACCCTCACGATAGTTGGCTCTGATAGGCATTTCGATAGTCGAACCCGAAGTATTTGCTATAAGTCCTCTCATTCCTGCGAGCTGTCTCATCTGATTGATAGAACCACGCGCACCGGAATCCGCCATCATATTGATAGGATTGTACTTATCGAGATTTTTCTTCAAAGCGTCGGTGACATCGTCGGTCGCCTTGTTCCAGATGTTCGCAAACTGCTTTGACTTCTCCTCGTCGGAGATAAGACCCCTGTTGTAGTTTTTGTACATCTTTGATACCTTTTCGTCAGCCTCGGCAATGATAGCCTGCTTCTGGGGAGGTATAACGGCATCGCAAACCGCAACGGTAAGTCCCGATCTTGTAGAATACTTATAACCCAAAGCCTTTATCTTGTCGAGCACTTCGGAAGTAGTCGTTGTGCCGTGTATCTTTATGCACTTTTCGATAATGCTTGAAAGTTCGCTCTTTTTAACAAGGAACGATATTTCAAGGTCAAGTTCTTTCTCGCTTATCGTTCTGTCAACGTAGCCGAGGTTCTGCGGTATTATCTCGTTGAATATAAGTCTGCCGACTGTGGCATCTATAAGCTTTGAAACCTGCTTTTCGCCAGCCTTTTTGCTTATCCTTACCTTGATAGGCTCTTGCAGTGTAACGGCTTTTGCATCGTATGCCATTCTTGCCTCGTTAACATCGCGGAACACCTTTACGGTAAGCTGACCGTTCTCGTCTATCATCTTGATATACGGGTCATTCTTTGAAAAGCCGTCTTTTCTTACAAGCTTCGCGGAAAGTTCCTCAGTCTCGGCTTTAAGCTTGGCTATCTCCTGCAAGTCCTCATCGGTAGGCTGCTTTTTCTTTTTAAGAGCATCGAGGCTTTCCTTTACCGCGTTGTACTCGTCTCTCATATTCTCCATTTCTTTGTCGAGCTGGTTATCGAGAGGTCTGAGCAGCGTAAGGTAATAAGAACCGAGCAGCATATCCTGCGAAGGCACTGCAACAGGCTTTCCGTCAGAAGGCTTGAGCAGGTTGTTCGCGGCAAGCATCAAAAATCTTGCCTCTGCCTGCGCCTCAGCCGAAAGCGGAACGTGTACTGCCATCTGGTCGCCGTCAAAGTCCGCGTTGAACGCCGTACATACCAGCGGGTGCAGCTTTATCGCTCTGCCCTCTACAAGCACGGGCTCAAACGCCTGTATGCCCAGTCTGTGCAGAGTAGGCGCACGGTTGAGCATTACGGGGTGGCTCTGTATAACATTTTCAAGAGCGTCCCACACTTCGGGGTCTGCTCTCTCCACCTTTTTACGTGCAGATTTGATATTTATATTCGGATTTGTATCTGCAAGTCTTTTCATAACGAAAGGCTTGAAAAGCTCCAGCGCCATTTCCTTGGGCAGACCGCACTGATACATTCTCAGCTCCGGTCCTACAACTATAACAGAACGTCCCGAATAGTCAACACGCTTGCCCAGCAGGTTCTGACGGAAACGGCCCTGCTTGCCTTTGAGCATATCCGAAAGCGATTTGAACGCCCTTCCGTTAGGGCCTGTTACAGGTCTGCTGTGTCTGCCGTTGTCTATAAGGGCATCTACGGCTTCCTGCAACATTCTCTTTTCGTTTCTTACTATTATTTCGGGAGCTTCCAGCTCTTTCATTCTTTTCAGTCGGTTATTTCTGTTTATAACACGTCTGTAAAGGTCGTTAAGGTCGCTGGTAGCGTATCTTCCGCCGTCGAGCAGTACCATAGGTCTCAGTTCGGGCGGTATTACGGGTATAGCGTTGAGTATCATCCACTCAGGCTTGTTGCCCGAAAGTCTGAAAGCCTCAACTATCTCCAGTCTTTTAAGCAGCTTCAAACGCTTCTGACCCGAAGAAAGATCTCTCAGTTCTTCTTTCAGATCGTCTGCAACTACCTCGAGGTTGTCTTTCCATTCCTCTTCGGGTATCTCCTCGCACATAGGGCAGTTTTTGCAGTCGCACTGTCTTATGTCAAGCAGGTCGCTGTCACGCAGGGCGGTAAGCTCGCAGTCGTCGCAGCCCTCCTCGCTGTCAGCCTTGGTGCAGCCAGCGCACATAGCTCTTTCTTCGTTGGAACGTCTTGCACACATTTCGCACTTCTTCTTCTGCTCGTCTGTAAATGACAGTCTGCCGTCGCTTTCCAGTCTTGCGCGGAACATATCATATCTGTCGCTGCTGTACTCTCTCAGAAGTTCTTGTATAGCCTCAGCGCCCATGCCCACACGGAAGCTGCTCTCGTCGTACTTTTCAACGGCAGCCCTGTACTCGGTCTCGCTCAGAAGTGAACCTTTTTCAAGCGGAGTAGTACCGGGGTCTATAACTATATACTTTGTAAAATACAGAACTTCTTCAAGCCTTTTCTGTGATATTTCAAGTATCTGACCTATCCGTGACGGAGTACCCTTGAAGTACCATATATGAGATACGGGAGCTGCAAGCTCTATGTGACCCATTCTCTCACGGCGCACCTTAGCCTTGGTAACTTCAACGCCGCAGCGCTCGCAGACCATGCCTTTGAAGCGTATCTTCTTATACTTTCCGCAGTGGCACTCCCAGTCCTTTGTCGGTCCGAATATCTTCTCGCAGAAAAGTCCGTCCTTTTCAGGCTTCTGCGAACGGTAATTTATCGTTTCCGGTCTTGTTACCTCGCCGTAAGACCAATCTCTTATCATCTCGGGTGAGGCAAGACCTATTCTTATTGAATCAAATGCTTTGAACTCCAAATTGCGAACCCTCTTTCTGATCTGATCATCGACATCACGTCGTGCTTATGATATTATTCTTCGTCAATATCTCCGTCCTGACCGTCGTCTTCGTCTGAAAGGAAATCGTCTTCGTCGTCGTCAACATAATCGTCATCGCCCTCGGCATCGTCGTATTCTTCAAGTCCGTCGTCGAAATCTTCAAGATCGTCGGCGTCAACGTACTGATCGCCCGTGCCGTCGTCTACAAACGATACTTCATCGCTTATTACAGACTCACGCGGAGGAATATCATCGTCGTCAAAGCTCTGCTTTATGTCGATCTCCTCGTTGTTCTCGTCAAGTACCTTCATGTTAAGGCAAAGCGACTGCATTTCCTTTATCAGTACCTTGAACGATTCGGGTATGCCGGCCTTAGGCACGTTCTGACCCTTGACTATAGCTTCGTAGGTCTTTACTCTGCCCACGGTATCGTCTGATTTTACCGTCAGTATCTCCTGAAGCGTATAAGCCGCGCCGTATGCTTCCAGAGCCCATACTTCCATTTCACCGAATCTTTGTCCGCCGAACTGAGCTTTACCGCCGAGCGGCTGCTGAGTTACCAGCGAATAAGGTCCTACAGAACGCGCGTGTATCTTATCGTCAACAAGGTGATGGAGTTTAAGATAGTACATATAACCTACAGTTATGCGGTTATCGAACTTTTCGCCCGTTCTTCCGTCGTAAAGCACCGTCTTGCCGTTTTCGGGCAGACCTGCTTCGCGGAAACATTCTCTTATATCAGCCTCATGCGCGCCGTCAAATACAGGCGTCATGATGTTCCAGCCAAGTTTCTTTGCAGCCATGCCGAGATGTACTTCAAGCACCTGACCGATATTCATACGCGAAGGAACGCCGAGGGGGTTGAGGCATATATCAAGCGGTGTGCCGTCCTCCAGGAAAGGCATATCCTCCTGCGGCAGTATGCGCGAAACAACGCCCTTGTTGCCGTGACGACCCGCCATTTTGTCGCCGACCGATATTTTACGCTTCTGCGCGATATAGCACCTTACCAACTTGTTTACGCCGGGAGCAAGCTCGTCGCAGTTATCTCTTGTAAATATCTTGACGTCTATAATAACGCCTGCCTCGCCGTGCGGAACTTTAAGAGAGCTGTCTCTTACTTCTCTTGCTTTCTCGCCGAATACCGCCCTGAGCAGTCTTTCCTCGGCGGTAAGCTCTGTTTCGCCCTTAGGCGTTACCTTACCTACAAGAATATCGCCCGCTCTTACCTCAGCGCCTATTCTGATTATACCGTTCTCGTCAAGGTCTTTCAGCGCATCGTCGCCGACGTTCGGTATATCTCTTGTTATCTCTTCCGCACCGAGCTTTGTATCGCGGCATTCTATCTCATATTCTTCGATATGGATAGAAGTATACTTGTCCTGCTTTACAAGGTTCTCGTTCAGCAGAACTGCGTCCTCATAGTTGTAGCCCTCCCAGGTCATAAAGCCTATAAGGGCATTCTTTCCGAGAGATATCTCACCGTTGCAGGTAGCAGGGCCGTCGGCTATTACCTGATGATCCTCTATCCTTTCACCCTTGTCAACTATAGGTCTCTGGTTGGTGCAGGTGCCTGCGTTAGATCTCTTGAACTTTATAAGGTCGTATGTGTGCTGTTCGCCGCTGTCCTCACGAACTACTATCTTGTCCGCGCTTACGCTCTCAACAACGCCTGCCGCGGTAGATACCACCGCAACACCCGAATCAAGGCAAGCTTTATACTCCATGCCCGTACCGACTATAGGAGCTTCCGTTTTCAGCAGAGGCACTGCCTGCCTTTGCATATTAGAACCCATAAGCGCACGGTTCGCGTCATCGTTTTCCAAAAACGGTATCATAGCAGTTGCAACTGATACGACCATCTTCGGCGATACGTCCATGAAGTCTATCTTGTTTTTGTCTATTTCAAGTATCTGGTCGCGGAAACGTCCCTTTACCTTGTCGTTTGCAAATTTGCCGTCCTCTGTAAGCGGTTCGTTAGCCTGCGCTATCATGTAGTTATCTTCGGTATCGGCTGTCATATAAACAACTTCGTCGGTAACTACGCCCGTTTCCTTGTCAACACGGCGGTAAGGCGCTTCGATAAATCCATACTTGTTTATCCTTGCAAACGAAGCAAGATAGGATATAAGTCCTATGTTAGGGCCTTCGGGAGTCTCTATCGGGCACATTCTTCCGTAGTGGGAATAGTGTACGTCACGAACTTCAAATCCTGCTCTGTCACGAGAAAGACCGCCGGGACCTAATGCCGAAAGTCTTCTCTTATGCGTAAGCTCCGCAAGAGGGTTTGTCTGATCCATGAACTGCGAAAGCGGCGAAGATCCGAAAAATTCCTTTATCGCTGCGGTTATCGGCTTGATGTTTATCAGCGATGCAGGTGTCAGCGAAACGGCGTCCTGCGTCTGAATGTTCATTCTTTCGCGTACTACCTTTTCCATTCTGGTAAAGCCTATTCTGAACTGATTCTGCAAAAGCTCGCCCACGCATCTTATACGTCTGTTGCCCAGATGGTCTATGTCGTCAACATCGCCCACGCCGTCTATAAGATTGAGATAATAAGAGATTGAAGCAATAATATCATCTACCGTTATGTGCTTGGGAACAAGATCGTCCGCACGTCTCTTTATCTCGTCAATAAGCTCGTCCGCTTCAGTGTTTTCAAGTATCTCTTTCAGCACCGGGAACGATACCTTTTCATTTATTCCGTAAGGTTCAAGATCGCCCTCAACATAGCCGTTTATATCGACCATGCCGTTGCCTATTATCTTTACTTCCTTGGTCTCGGTCTTCAGTACCAATTCACCTGCGGCGTTGGGGTAGTATTCTTTTACTTCAACGTTTACGAACGCCTCCATAACACCTGCCTGCTCTATCTCCTGAGCAAGATTTTTGTCAACGGTGTCGCCTGCATCAGCCATAAGTTCGCCCGTCATGCTGTTTACAACAGGTCTTGAAAGCGTTTTGCCTGCAAGCCTCTGCGCTATGCCGAGCTTTTTGTTGTACTTGTATCTTCCGAACCTGCAAAGATCGTATCTCTTAGCGTCAAAGAACAGATTGTTAAGGTGTGTCTGAGCGCTTTCGACCGTAGGCGGCTCACCCGGGCGAAGCTTTCTGTATATCTCAAGCAAAGCCTCGTTGCGGAATGTCTCCGAATCTGGATATATCTCGGCATCGCGCTGTAAAATGGTCTGCTCCAGCCTTTCGTCGTTGCCGAAAAGCTCTGCTATCTCTTCATTCGAGCCATAACCCAGCGCCCTTATAAATACGGTAAGGGGTATCTTTCTGTTTTTGTCTATACGCACCCAAGTGCAGCGGTTGGCGTCCATTTCATATTCAAGCCACGCGCCTCTGTTAGGTATTATCTGCGACTTGAACAGATCCGTACCCGACTTATCCTTGTCGCATGAAAAATACACGCCCGGCGAACGCACCAGCTGCGATACCACAACACGTTCCGCACCGTTTATAACGAACGTGCCGCTGTCGGTCATCAGAGGGAAATCGCCCATGAAGACTTCCGACTTGATAAGGCTGCCCGTTTCGGTGTTTCTCAGCTGCGTTTCCACCATAAGCTTTGCGGCATAGGTAACGTCTCTTTCCTTGCACTCTGCTATGGTATACTTCAGCTTGTCGTCAAAACGGAAGTTTGTAAAGGTAAGCTCAAAAGTGCCGTTATAGTCCGTTATAACAGGCATATCGCGGAATACCTCCCTCAGACCTTCCGTAATAAACCAATTGTACGAATTTTTCTGCACTTCGATAAGGTTGGGCATTTCAAGTACCTCGTTGATCTTAGCGAAGCTTTTTCGCACATTCTTGCCAAGTGTTACGTCCTTGACATTCACCATAGGCTGATCACTCCTTACATTAGATTTATGGTTTAGACCGCGGCATATTTTCCGCCGCATGGTGCTAATTTTCCATTATGATACATTGTACAATTATATAATAATACACATTTCAAGTCAAGCAAAAAGGCGGGCATTTTCGCCAAAACGGCAAAACGACCATATTTCCCCCTCGGAAAGTATGGTCGCATAGAAATTTTGCACAATCAAGATTTTGTAAAATTTTCGTAAATTGATTATATGATTTTCTTAATTCCAGTATTTGCGGTCAAGGCTTCTGTACTGAACAGCCTGCGCGATGTGGCTCTTTTCAATAACATCTTTGCCATCCATGTCCGCTATAGTGCGTGCAACTTTCAGTATCCTGTCATACGCTCTTGCCGAAAGTCCCAGCTTGTCAAACACATTTTTCAAAAGTTCGCTACCGTCGTCCGAAACGGGGCAAACCTCATGCAGAATGTCGGAAGTTATCCGCGCATTGCAGGTGATGTTAGTTCCCTTGTAACGTCTGTTTTGTATCTCGCGCGCTTTCTGCACCCTTTCGCGAATGGCAGCCGAGCTTTCTTCCTTCGTGGTCGAGGAAAGGTCTTCGTAATCAACAGGCGCAACTTCTATATGTATGTCAAATCTGTCAAGCACAGGACCGCTTACCTTTGAAAGATAATTCGCCACCTGCTTTTGGCTGCATATGCATTTTTTCGTCGGGTGACCGTAATAACCGCAGGGGCAGGGGTTCATGGCGGCTATCAGCATTATCGAGCACGGGTACGTTATGCTGCCCGATACCCTTGAAATGGTAACTTTCTGATCTTCCAACGGCTGGCGAAGTATCTCCAGCGTCGCACGCGAAAATTCCGCAAGTTCATCTAAAAACAGCAGTCCGTTGTGCGCGAGCGATATCTCCCCCGGGCGCGGCACCGAGCCTCCTCCGCTTAACCCCGCGGGCGAAATGGTGTGGTGCGGCGAACGAAAAGGTCTTTTAGTTATCAGCGGCGTTTTGGGGTCAAGTATTCCCGAAATGCTGTGAATATTTGTGGTTTCAATGCTTTCTTCAAAGGTCATTTTCGGCAGTATCGAGGGCATACGCTTTGCAAGCATACTTTTGCCTGCGCCCGGCGCGCCCACCATAAGGACGTTATGACCGCCGCACGCAGCTATCTCCAAAGCCTTTTTCGCCGTCTGCTGACCTTTTACGTCCGCAAAATCAAGGTCGGAATAATAGTCTGTATCCTTTGCCTCGTACTTTTCCATAGGCTTAAGCGCAACTTTACCGCAAAGGTGCATAACCAGTTCGCCCAGAGAGCTTACTCCGTACACCTTTATATCTTCAACTACCGATGCTTCAAAAGCATTTGCGGCAGGAACATAAATTTCTGTCATTCCTATGCTTTTGGCAAGTATGGTCATCGGCAGAACGCCGTTTACGCCCCTTATCTCTCCGCCGAGCGATACCTCGCCTATAAACGCCGACTTTTCCACCCTGCTCTCGGGGAAAAGCCCCTGCACGGTCATTATTGCCGCCGCTATCGAAAGGTCATGCACCGAGCCCGATTTTTTCACATCGGCAGGCGCAAGGTTTATCATTATTCTCTGCTTCGGGAAAGGTATCTGCGTTGAGCGGAACGCGCTTTTTATCCTCTCGCGGCTCTCTTTTACTGCCACGTCCGCAAGACCTACTATATCTAAGCTTTCAAGCCCCCTGCTTGCCTCTATCTCAACATACACGGGGTACGCGTTAAGCCCCAGAAGCCCTATGCTGTTTATTTTTGCAAACACTGTATCTCACTCCGTTTCAGCTATGCTGTTTATCCATTCAAGCACGTCTTTGTAAACCTGCTGCCGTTGTATTTCATTGAGCATCTCGTGCCTGCCGCCATCGTATAATTTCAAAGTAACATTGCAGCCGCACGCCAGAAGCTTTTCATACACCTCTTTAACGCCCTCTCCCCAGTTTCCTACGGGGTCTTCACTGCCCGAAAACATAAATATCGGCATATCTTTGCGGACACTTACATACCATTCGTCTCTGTTCACATAGCCGCTCAACTTTGACAGATTGAGAAAGCCGTTCAGCGTGAACATATCAACATATTTTTTATCCGAAAGAAATTCTATTATTTTGTCATGGTCGTGTGTCAGCCAGTCAGACTGCGTTTTAGGGTCTGTGATACGCGAATTATATTTCCCGAACGCCAAGTTATCAGCCAGCTTGCTGCGGTATCTGCCGCCCTTTGCAGCCACCATAGTCTCAATAAATGCAAGCTGCGCCGTCAGTGCAGGCATACCAGTGCCGGTGCCCGAAAATATCGCCGCATCTATCTTAGAGCCGAATTTTACAGCCGCCGCTCGTGCAACAAAACTTCCCATGCTGTGTCCCAGCATAATGTACGGCACATGGGGAAAACTTTTTTTACCGATATTCATCATGGTGCGGCAGTCGGTTATCATATCGCGCCAGCCGTTTGCGGTAAAAAAGTACCCCTTGTCCTCGCTTTTCTTTACCGAATTTCCGTGACCTATATGGTCGCAGCCGAACACCGATATGCCGTTTGAACACAAAAAATCTGCAAATTCCTCGTACCTTTCAATAAATTCGCTCATACCGTGTACTATCTGCAAAGCCGCCCTAGTCTCTTTCGGCGGCGTGTATATATAATAAGCTATATCAGAAATGCCGTTCGCGCTTTTAAAGCTGCCCGTAGTCTTTTTGTAACATCTTTCCATAAGCACACCTCCATACATATATATTGTAGCGCATTTTTCGGCATATTACAAGACTTACGGAAAAATATCACCCAAAATTTAAAAATCCTCTTGCAAGTTTTGAAGATTGCTGTTATAATGTAAATAGGTGTTTTTAACTTAAAGTTCAAAACGGCAGTGCCGTACTAATAACAGGGAGGCTAATTTTATGGATTCTATGGAACTTTACGAGCTGTGGTGCAAAAAAGCGGTGGACGACCCCGACCTTCGCAAAGAGCTTTTGTCTGTAAACGGAGACAAAGACGCCATCGAGGACAGGTTTTACCGCGATCTTGAATTTGGTACGGGCGGTTTGAGAGGTGTTATAGGCGCAGGTTCTTACAGGCTGAACGTTTATACCATTCGCCGCGCAACTCAGGGTCTTGCAGACTACATCAAAGGTTCTTTTGAAAAGGGCAGCGCCGCTATTGCATACGACAGCCGCATAAAGTCTGACGTTTTTGCAAAAGAGGCAGCAAGCGTTCTTGCCGCAAACGGCATAAAAGTTTACATTTATAAAGAGCTTATGCCTACGCCTATGCTTTCATGGGCTGTAAGGTATTTCAAGTGCAGCGCAGGCATAGTTATAACCGCTTCGCACAACCCTGCCAAATACAACGGCTACAAGGTATACGGCGAAGACGGCTGTCAGATAACCCTAGATGTTGCCAACACCGTTATAGGAAAGATAAACGACGTCCCCATGTTCGGCGAATACAGCGCAAAGAAGATACCGTTTGAAGACGGCGTAAAAAGCGGAATGATCGAATACATAGGTCAGGAAGTTATAGATGCGTATCTTGAAGAAGTATCAAAACACGGCGTTCACACCGAGCTTGTAGCAAAAAGCGGTCTGAAAGTCGTATACACGCCGCTCAACGGCACGGGCAACAAGCCTGTAAGAGCTATACTTAAAAAGATAGGCATTTCCGAAGTTACGGTAGTTCCCGAGCAGGAAAATCCCGACGGCAACTTCCCTACCTGCCCGTTCCCGAACCCCGAGATAAAAGAGGCTCTCGCAAAGGGCTTAGAGCTTTGCAAGACCGTAAAGCCCGACCTGCTGCTTGCCACCGACCCTGACTGTGACAGAGTCGGCATTGCAGTTCCCGACAAAAACGGTGATTATGTTCTGTTTACGGGCAATGAAGTCGGCGCGCTTTTGCTTGAATACATATGCGCGGAGCGTACCGCAAACGGCACTATGCCTAAAGACCCGATAGCAGTAAAAACGATAGTTACCACCGATATAGTAAGAAAAATATGCGAAGAATACGGCGCCCAGATGATAGAAGTCCTCACGGGCTTCAAGTTCATAGGCGAACAGATAGGTCTGCTTGAAAAGAAAGGCGAAGAAAGCAGATACATCTTCGGCTTTGAGGAAAGCTACGGCTACCTTGCAGGCTCATATGTAAGAGACAAAGACGCCGTTGTAGCTTCCATGCTGATATGCGAAATGGCTGCATTTTACCGCACAAAGGGCATATCTCTGCTCGATGCGAGAGAAGCGCTTTACAAAAAGTATGGCAACTATGTTCACACGCAGAAGTCTTTCCAATGCGAGGGCGCAAGCGGCATGGAGCGCATGAAAGAAATAATGACAGACCTGCGCACCAACCCTCCCAAGGAGATAGGCGGACTGAAAGTAACTGCTACAGCGGACTATATCGCGAGCGAAAAGACCGATATTGCCACGGGCGAGAAAACGGCTATCACACTGCCTAAGTCTGATGTGCTTTCGTTCTTCCTTGAGGGCGGCGCATCTGTAATAATCAGACCGTCGGGTACCGAGCCTAAGATAAAAGCATACTACACCACTATAGGCGATAATCGCGAGGCTGCCGCGGCTCTGGAAGAAAAGCTTTCGGAAGACTTCAAGCGCATACTGGGATTCTGATAATATCATGGAAACAGAGAGAAGTATTTTCGGTATACCGCCCTTTCACTATTTTGAGGAGGGAAACAAGTTTTCCGGCTCGCGCGATAAAATATTCCGCTACAAGGCAGTGCCGGGCGAAAAGCTTTCCTGCACCGTGTGGCACAAGGATATTGCTATAGACTGCCTTGACGAAGCCGACATAGTGGCTGTGGGGGAATTTTCGCTTGACGAGCAAGGGCGCGAAGACATGATATCGTGGCTTAAAGGACAGTATGATGATTTTGCCGCCAAACATTCACAAACGCTTCACGCGGCACATTCAGATATATAGAATACTGAATTACAAAACCAAACAAATGCGGAGACTCATTCTCCGCATTTTTTGAAAGGATAACTAACATGGCAGGATATTCATTAAAAGAAATATACGGCGAAGCGGCGCAAGCGCAGGCAAAGCGCTTTGCAAAGGCTGTCAAGGGCTACTGCGATTATTTCGGCGAGAAAGAAAGCGGCTACAGATTCTTTTCCGCGCCCGGCAGAAGCGAGATAGGCGGCAACCACACCGACCACAATGGCGGCTTGGTGCTTGCGGCCGGCGTATCGCTGGACGTTATAGCTGTGGTAAAGCAGACGGACGACGGCGTAATTACCGTAAAGTCTGAGGGCTACGATGCCGACAGCGTTTCTCTCACGCAGCTTGACGTAAACGAGGACGAATACAACACCTCTGCGGCTCTTATACGCGGCGTGGCGGCAGGCTTTCTGAAAAACGGCTTGAAAGTCGGGGGCTTTAAGGCTTACACCACTTCAAACGTTCTGAAAGGTTCGGGGCTTTCGTCGTCAGCGGCTTTTGAGGTGCTTATAGGCACTATACTGAGCGGTCTTTACAACGACGGCTCGGTTTCGCCCATAAAGATTGCCCAGATAGCGCAGTTTTCAGAAAATGAGTATTTTGGAAAGCCGTCGGGACTTATGGATCAGATGGCATCATCGGTGGGCGGTTTTATCACCATTGATTTTAAAGATACCGCTGCGCCCATAATAAACGAGATACGGTTTGACCTTGCAAAAAGCGGTTACTCTCTTTGTATAGTTGATACAAAAGGCAGTCATGCCGACCTTACCCCCGAATACTCAGCCATACCGAAAGAGATGAAAAGCGTTGCGGAGTTTTTCGGCAAGAAAGTGCTTAGAGAGATAACCAAAGAACAGCTGACTGCAAACATTGCAAAAGTGCGTGCCTCCTGCGGCGACAGAGCCCTGCTTCGCGCTTTTCACTACTTTGACGAAAACGAAAGAGTGCCGCGGCTTTCAAAAGCTCTCAGCGAGGGCGACCTGAACGAATTTTTCAGACTTATAAAGCAGTCGGGGGCTAGTTCATACAAGTATCTGCAAAATATTTATGCTGCATCTCAGCCCTCCCAGCAGGGGCTGGCAGTTGCTTTGTACCTTGCCGAAAACATTCTCGGCGGCGACGGCGCATACAGAGTTCACGGCGGCGGCTTTGCAGGCACTATACAAGCGTTCGTTCCCAACAACAAACTCGACGGCTTTACAGCGGCTATGGAAAATACCTTCGGCAAGGGCAGCTGTTATGTTCTGTCGGTAAGACCAATAGGCGGTGCGGAAATTGAAAGCATCACTGAATAATTTTTTTAAGAAAACTGCCGCAGAGATAAAAAAGCAGTACGGCGTAAAAAGCGATATGTCGCACCTTGAATTTTGCACAAACGGCGCGGCTATGATAAACGGGCTGAAATTTTCGTTTGTTATAGATAATGTGGGCTGCAGCGCCGATGAGGGGCTTTGCGTCTCGCTTTCGGGCGAGGCGGTCGCAAACGGAAGTTTTACTGTATCATCTCAGATAGAGCTTGACTGCTTTATAAACGGCAAGCAGACCAAGCTTACCAAAAAGCTTACGGCTGTTGAAAAAAATGACGGCAAGAAAATATTGCAGGCAAAATTCAAGGGTCTACATCTTGAAAGCGGCGTTACAAAAGAAAAAGACGAAGAGCAGGCGTTCAGCCACAAAATGCGCAGCCAGCTGAAATTCAGCTTTGTGCCCTGCTACACGCTGCCCGAAGACGCCGAAATAATGCTTACGGTATACCCGTATGACAACATTTTAGAGGGCGCTGCCAACAAGTGGATATACGCTTGCAGTGATGCTTCATCTCTTACAAAATACCTTTAAGGCAGGCAAAAATTATGCGAATGAGAAGAAAAAAAGGTCTTGAAGAACGCCTTAAAAACTGCGGCAACAAGATAATATATATGGACAGAGAGGACAGGAATTTTCAAAGTATCGATACTTCCTCTCTGCTCCGGCTTCATGAGCTTTTCGGAAACGATAACCCCGTGCATATGGAGATAGGCTGCGGCAAGGGGCAGTTTGCCTGCGAGATAGCAAAGCGAAATCCCAATATAAACTACATCGCGGTGGAAAAAAGCAGCAACGTACTCGTTACCGCCTGCGAAGCCGCCATTGAGCAGGATATAAAAAATCTCATCTTTCTGCGCGGCGCGGCTGAATATCTTGAATGTTACATACCGCGCAGCAGCATAGGCAGGCTGTATCTGAATTTCAGCTGCCCGTTCCCGAAGAAAAGCTACGCCTCTCACAGGCTTACGCACCACAGGTTTCTGCAAATTTACAAAAGGCTTTTACAAGACGGCGCAGAAATACACCAAAAGACCGATAATATGCACTTTTTTGAGTTTTCTATAGAACAATTCTCGCAGGAGGGCTTTGTTATAAAGAATGTATCTCTGGATCTGCATAACAGCGATTTTGAGGGCAACATCGTTACCGAATATGAGGAAAGATTTTCATCGCAGGGATTGCCGATATACAGGCTGGAGGCAGTTTACAAAGAATGACATAAAAAGACCGCTGAACTTCGCCACACATTTGCAGACTGCTTAAGCAGTCTGCAAAGTGTACAAGAATTACTTTGCCGACAATGGGTCGGCTAATTTTTACACGTTGTTTGCCTATCGACGCTCAACGTGCCAAAGAAGCCCCTTTGGGACTTCTTTTTTATTCCGTAAGTCTTACAACTTCCGGATAACAAAACCGTAATTCTTGCCGCGTTTTCAGCTTTTTCGTTAAATAGTCACAAACGGCGTGACAACGGTCTTTTTGTTGTTGATATATTTTTTATTATGTGGTATAATACTCTTGGTGATAAAAATGAATACCTTTGAAAAAATATATGAGGCAGTAAAGCGCATACCCAAAGGCAAGGTATGCACCTATGGTCAGATAGCCGCTCTGGCAGGCAACCCGCGGTGGTCGCAGGTGGTGGGCTACGCTTTGCACGTAAACCCAGATAATTCTGTTATCCCCTGCCACAGGGTGGTAAACCGCTTTGGCGAGACCGCAAAGGCTTTTGCTTTCGGCGGCTGCGACATTCAGCGGCAGATGCTCGAAGAAGAGGGCGTAGAGTTTGACGAAAACGGCAGAGTTATAATGTCAAAGTTTATGTGGCTCGGCGAATAGCGAATAGCCAAATTAAAACAAAAATCTTAAAATTAAGTTAATTTTCTTGCAAATAAAAAACAAATGTGCTACAATATCTATGTGGACAAAAAGGGAGGACATCATTATGGCTTTGCAGGAATCCGGTGAGATGTATCTTGAAACGATACTTATACTTTCCGAAAAAATAGGCAAGGTAAGAGCTATAGACGTCGGCGAATATATGGGCTTTTCAAAACCCAGCGTAAGCCGCGCTATGAGCATACTGAAAAATGGCGGCTTTGTTACGCTTGACAGCGAGGGACACCTTCTGCTGACAGAGGCAGGGAGCGAAGTGGCAAACAAAATTTACGAACGTCACAAGCTGCTGACTAGTCTGCTTATTGATCTCGGCGTGAGCGAAAAAACTGCCGCCGAAGATGCCTGCAAAATTGAGCATGACATCAGCGACGAAACATTTCAGGCAATAAAAAAACACGTCGGCAAGCACATTTAGCCTGCCGACTGCATTATGTAATACATATCAGAGATTTTCACCAAGGTCGAACGCTTTTTTCAGGTATTCTTCCATAAGCGCTTCCCTCTCCTGCTGAGAAAGATTTTCACAAGACAGCTTATCGAATACGTTTATCTCGGTCTGCTCGGCGTTTGTGAATATCTTGGAGTTTATCATCGTAGCTTTAAGCGCATTGATGTGCGCGCTGCCCTGCTCGGTGGTCTTGTCGTCCGCCATGGTAACTAAACAGCTTGCCTTTTTAAGCTTATCCATCTGAGCGTTTGAACCGTATGCAAAGTCTTTAGTCATAACGCGCTGGAACCAGCCCACCAACATTGCAGGCGATGCCGACCAGAACATCGGGAAGATAAATACAACGGCGTCGCTCGTCTGTATCTTTATCTGCTCTTTTGCAATATCGCCGCTCATGCGGTATGTTTCGCGGCCGCCCATGCTGTCAAAAAGATACTCGCTCTCGGTCATGGCAGGGTGAAAGCCCATGTCATACAGATCAGAGATCTCATAGTCGTGACCGCCCTTTGCAAGACCCTTTATAAAGGCATCTTTCAGCTTGCTGGTAAAGCTTTTCTTCGAGGGGTGGCAGTAAACAATCAATACGTTCATTTGGAATGTCCTCCTTAATATTTGTCAGATATTTTTAACGTTGCTTAGGTATTTTCGGCAGATGTTTGTGCTGAGGAATCCTCGCTGCTGTCATCTGTATCGGTAACATCGGGCTGAGAAGTTTCGCCGTCCGTTTCGCTGTTGTCGTTTGTAACGTCGGGAATTTCTTCAATACCGATAATTGCAAGATACTTTTGGGCATTTTCGGGAACAGCGGTTTGCAGCGCGGCATTGAGCACCGAAAGCTCCGTGCCGTCTATCGCGGAAGTTATAGCATCTGTAAGCTCTTTAGGCTTGAAGCGTATGCTTGCATCATCGCCATAAAACGCCCAGAAGTTGAGAAAATTCAGCGATATTTTGCGCTTTTGCTCATCACTTGCCGCAGCCCAGTCATCAGCATACATTTTGTCAAGTTCATAAAGGTCTTTCATGGCAAAATCGCCGTCTATAGTGTATTTTTCGCCGTCATCGTCAGCGGTGTAGCCCTTGTCCAGTATGTCGGCAAAAAAGGCGTCCGACTTATCGTCGCTCTTTTTGTTATCAACAGTCGAGGAAGCTTTGCTGACATTGCCTATTTCTATTTTAGGTCCGCAGGCTGTAAAACACAGGCACGCGGCGGCAGATAAAACTAAGGCTGCTATAGCTTTTCTGTTCATGCAACATTCCTCCTCTTGATAGTCTACAATAATACTACTTATATTGTAACTCTTTTTGTGCAGTTTGTCAATAGATTTTTAATGAAATATTATGACAAAATTATTGACCGCTGAATGACAATAAACACTAAAAAGGAAGTAGATAAAAATGTCACGCATAGTACAAAAACTGCGCGATAGCAAAATTTTCGATACATTGATATTTTACTGCGCCCCCATGATTCTTGCAATGCTGTGTGTATGCTACGCCATAGCATATGCAGGAAACGCATACGACGCCAAGGGACTGCATCTTACAAAAACACTGATAGTTTTTCTCATCGTATGCGCCGCGCTGATAATTTTCAGCATAGTGCTGTCTATAATAGGCATGGTAAAAAAGAAAAGACCTCAGTCGCGCGGCTATCTGCTCGGTCTGACACTTGCATTTTGCACATATATTTTTACCGAGGTCTGCACGGGCGCGTTTCCTTTTAAAGACGACATTATAATGCTTTTTGCCGCGCCGCTTTTTGTGTATTCTTTCTACCTTTTGGGCAGCATAATATTCAAAAAACCAAAGATATATTTTATAGTAATTACCGTGATATTCCACCTTTATGGGCTGGCGCAGTTCTATCTGTATGAGTTTCGCGGATCGCCCTTGAGGGTGTCAGACCTGAGCAGCATAAAGTCGGCTACCATTGCAAAAGATTACTCGTTTTTTGAGCCGCTCGCGGTAGCGTTGCTTTGCCTTACGGTACTTAGCCTTGGTATGTGCATAACGCTTACGGCATTTACAAAAATAACGCCCTTTCGCCTTAAAATAAGGCTTTGCACCCTGCCCGTGCTTGCGGTATTTGTTATAATGTTCGGCGGCTTTGGCATGAGTATGTACAGATACGGTGTTGAAAATCGCGTTATCAGGCTGAATTTTTCGGGCGGAGAGGATCTAAACTCTTTTCAGGTAACGGGCAATGCATTGATGTTCTATCTGGATATGCTCAACAGCCGCTCTGCAAAGCCCTCGGGCTATTCTGACGAAAAAGCTTTGGAAATACTTTCGCGCTATGAAACGTCTGACGAAACACCGCAGAGAACGCCTACCGTAATAGCAATAATGGACGAATCATTTGCTGATTTTTCGCTGCTCGGCGACCTTGACATAAACAAAGACTATATGCCTTTTTACCACAGCATGGCTGAAAACACTATAAAAGGCTATGTTACAGTGTCCGCATACGGCGGCTATTCGTGCAACTCCGAGTTTGAATTTCTCTCGGGCAACAGCATGGGATTTTTCCCTATGGGCAGCGCCGCTTACACGCAGTATGTAAAAACGCCGCAGGATTCTTTGGTAAATTACTTTGAAAATTACGGCTATTTTACGGAGGCTATAGCAGGCTGTGCGCCGAATCTTTGGGATATAGGCGATGCTTACGGCTATCTGGGATTTGACAAGACAATGTATTCCGAAGCCGTTTCAAAACACAGCGAGGGCAAGATGAAGGTCGTGAACGGCAGGCTGTCAGACGAAACTATGTTCGGGGTGCTTAAAGAAGAGTACGAAAACAAGCCGAAAGACAAGCCGATGTTTGCGTTCCTGACGACCATGCAGAACCATTCGCCGTATTATGAGAACAAGGACAAGACCCACGAAATAACGCTGAACAGCTTTGAAAGCAACGAGGCAGAGCTTTATCTTTCGGCGGCATATGAGACCGACAAGGCAATAAAAAATTTAGTTGAGTATTTTTCGCAGGCCGATGAAGATGTTGTTATAGTATTTTTCGGCGACCACTTCCCTCACATACCCGAATTTTCCGAAAATTTGCTGGGCAAAACGCTGGGTACAATGTCGATAGAAGACAACGCTAAAATACATTCAACTCCGTTTTTCATATGGGCAAATTACGATATTGACGAGCAGACCGACATTCACATGAGCCTTAACTATCTTTCAAACAAGCTTGTTGAAGCCTGCGGTATGCCGAAGACAGACTTTCAATTGTATCTTGACGACGTTATGAAAAAACTGCCGTCGATAAGCGCATTCGGCTACAAGGGCAACGACGGCAAATGGTACAGAACGACCGACAGCTCGCAGTATGAAAAAGTGCTCTTGGAATACAACATAGTGCAGTATTACAGAATGTTTGAAAAATATGACAAATAGTGCAATACTAAGCTTATAAGGTCTTGCGGTAAAATTTACCGTGAGACCTTATTTTTATGTTACGAATTTGCAAAATATACAGATATAAAAGCTGAATTTATATATATTGTACAAAATTTTTTTGGCGCACAAAAAACTATTGACAAACGGTGTATTTTACTTTATTATTTAATTTAATGCGTGCAAATGCAAATGCGGAAACATTGACCCCCAAACTAGCAGTGGATAGCTGTAGCTATGACGCAGTAAAGCGGCGAAAGTCACGCTCTGAAACGGAACGCCTGCAAAATCATTTACATTTCGAGGAATATTCCTCAAAATTTACGGACTTGTATATCAACAGCCGATATGGCGATCGGCAGTAGGTGTATGGGTCTGTTTAGCAGTGGAGAGCCGAACCCGAGCCGCCTCACGCCGATGCTTTTGGGTTCTTTTTGCCGGCGCATTTATGCGCTGTTGACAAGGCGCCAGCCTGCCTGCATCACAAGGAACAAAAAACCGCCTCAAAATCCCTCGGTGTGAGGTGCGAAGCAGTTTTTGCATAACAGATTTGCGTCAAGACTAGGCGACCGACCGCCGGCATACTGACGTATGGCAAGGAAGGTCAACGACGTATTGACGGAAAGATGACTGCAAAAACCGACTTGGGCTCGGCTCTCCGCTGCTATAAATGAAACAGGAAAGGATTGTTGGGATATGGACAACATAGTGAGTCTTAAAAACATTGTTGTTGAATTTGAGGACGGCGACCAGATCCTCAAAAACATCAGTCTTGACATCAAGGACAAAGAGTTCGTCACTTTCCTTGGGCCATCGGGCTGCGGAAAAACGACCACTTTGCGCATTATCGCCGGTTTTCTTGAACCTACAAGCGGCGATGTTCTGTTTGAGGGACAGCGGATAAACGATGTTCCCCCGCATAAGAGAAATGTCAATACTGTATTTCAAAGGTACGCGCTTTTCCCTCATCTGAACGTGTATGAAAACATAGCGTTCGGTCTTAGGGTAAAGAAACTTCCCGAAAAGGAGATACTTCACCGTGTGGGCGAAATGCTTGAAATGGTGAACCTTAAAGGATTTGAAAAAAGAACCGTAAACCGTCTTTCGGGCGGTCAGCAGCAGAGAGTTGCAATTGCAAGGGCTTTGGTAAATCACCCGAAGGTGCTGCTGCTTGACGAGCCGCTGGGCGCGCTCGACCTTAAACTGCGAAAGGAAATGCAGGTGGAGCTTAGAAAGATACAGCAGGCGCTGGAGCTTACGTTTGTGTATGTAACGCACGACCAGGAAGAAGCGCTTACAATGTCTGATACGGTGGTAGTTATGAATAACGGCGTTATACAGCAGATAGGCTCGCCGATAGACATTTACAACGAGCCTGTGAACGCATTCGTTGCCGACTTTATAGGAGAAAGCAACATTGTCAACGGCTGTATGCCGAGAGACTGCCTTGTTGAGTTTACGGGCAGACAGTTTGAATGTGTTGACAAGGGCTTTGACCCCGATGAGACCGTTGACGTTGTTATAAGACCGGAAGACGTAAAGATAATCCCCGCAGAAAGTGCCAAACTGACGGGAATAGTGGAGTCTGTAGTGTTCAAGGGGGTACACTACGAAATGGTCGTTGACGGCGTGGATCACAAATGGATAATACATTCTACAAAGGCTGAACCTGTCGGCGCTATGATAGGCATGACCTTCGACCCATATGACATACATATAATGAAAAAGGTACAGGAGGGATAAGGCAAATTGAAAAAACTAAAAGTATTTTCTGCGCCGTATCTCGTCTGGATGATAGTGTTCATACTTGTGCCGCTTCTTATGGTGGCATACTTCGCTTTCACGACTGACAGCGGCAAATTTACTATAAAGAACATCTCAAACGTAGGTCAGTATGCAAATATTTTTGTGCGCTCTATATGGCTGGCGCTGGTGGCAACGGTAGTATGCCTTTTGCTTGCGTATCCCGTGGCATATCTTCTTTCAAGAATGGAAAAGCACAAGCAGGGCACAATGCTTCTGATAGTTATGCTGCCCATGTGGATGAACTTTCTTCTGCGCACATATGCATGGATGACACTGCTCGGAAACAACGGCGTTATAAATCACGTTCTGGGTATATTCGGCTTAGGACCTTATAAACTTATAAACACATCGGGCGCAGTGGTGCTCGGCATGGTGTACAATTACCTGCCGTTCATGATACTTCCGCTCTATTCGGTAATGGAGAAGATAGACAAAAGCGTTATCGAGGCAGCTTCAGACCTCGGCTGCAACTCGGCATCTATTATGTGGCGAGTTATAGTTCCGCTCAGTTTGCCGGGCATTACATCGGGAATTACCATGGTGTTCGTACCTGCAATATCAACGTTTATAATCTCGCGTATGCTGGGCGGCGGTTCTAACCTGCTTATCGGCGACCTTATAGAGATGCAGTTTTTGGGCAATGCCTATAATCCGCAGCTCGGCGCGGCTATATCACTGGTGCTTATGGTAATAATACTAGTTATCATGACCGTTATGAACCAGTTCAGCCCCGACGATCAGGTGCTTATATAAGGGAGGGTGAGATATATGAAAAAATTTGGAAAAATATATTTCGCTCTTATACTGCTCTTTTTGTATGTTCCCATATTCGTGCTGATAGTATTTTCTTTCAACGAGACAAAGAGCAGGAGCGTGTTGAGCGGCTTTACTCTTGAATGGTACGTAAAGCTGTTTCACAACAAAATAATCATATCGTCGCTGATGAAGACAATACTTATAGCAACGCTTGCAAGCATAGTTTCAACTGTTCTGGGAACGTTCGCTGCCATAGGCATAAACAGCATGAAAAAAGTGCCGAAAGCCTTTGTAATGAATGTTACGAATATGCCTATAATCAACCCCGAGATAGTAACGGGCGTATCGCTGATGCTGCTGTTCGTATTCTTTACGGCAAGAATGAATTTTGAGTTCGGCTTTGTAACGCTGCTGATAGCGCACATAACGTTTGACGTACCGTATGTTATACTGAATATTATGCCAAAGTTCAAGCAAATGGATCCAAATTTGTTTGAGGCAGCTCAGGATCTGGGGTGCAGTCCCATGCAGGCTTTCAGGAAAGTCATACTGCCAGAGATAATGCCCGGCGTTATAAGCGGCTTTTTAATGGCTTTCACCTACTCGCTTGACGACTTTGTAATAAGCTACTTTACCAGCGGCCCGACTACACAGACACTGCCGATAACGATATACTCGATGACAAGGCGCAAGATCTCCCCCGAGATAAACGCGCTGTCTACCATAATATTTATTGTGGTGTTCGTTATACTTATAGTGAAGAACTTTGTCGAGAACAAGGCTGCCAAAAACAATTCGTATAAGGGGGAGAAGATCTGATGAGAAGTATTTCAAAAAAGGTCTTCTCGGTGCTGGCTGCTGCCGTTTTGGGCGCATCGCTGATGACCTCGTGTTCTTCGGGCAAAACAGCCGACGAAGAGGATACCGAGGAGACTGAGTATCAGACTCTTACCGTTGAGGACGAGGCATATTATACGAGATTTAAAGGCAAGGACGTTTCAATAAACGTATACAACTGGGGCGAATACATCTGCACCGGCGAGGACGAGGGAACACTTGACGTTATCACCGAGTTTGAAAACCTTACCGGCATCAGCGTAAACTACACCACCTTTGCCACCAACGAGGAACTGTATGCAAAACTCAAAGGCGGCGGAGTTACCTATGATGTGATAATCCCCTCCGACTACATGATAAGCAAGATGATAAAGGAAAACATGATTCAGAAGCTCGATATGGACAACATACCGAATTTCAAGTATATCATGGAGGATTTCCGAAATCAGGCTTATGACCCCACGAATGAATACTCGGTGCCTTACACATGGGGAACGGTCGGCATAATTTACGACGAAACGGTGGTAGACATACCCGAGGAGGACATAGACTGGGATATTCTGTGGAATGAAGACTACGCAGATCAGATACTTATGTTCGATAACCCCCGTGATGCTTTTGCAATTGCAGAGATAGTGTGCGGTCTTTCGCTGAATACAGAAGACCCGCAGGAGCTTAAAATGGCTGCCGACAAGCTGACGGAGCAGAAGAAGATAGTGCAGGGCTACGTAATGGACGAGATATTCGACAAAATGGGCGCAGGCGAGGCTCTTATAGCGCCGTATTACGCGGGCGACGCCATGACCATTATGGAGAGCAACGATTCGCTGAATTTTGTAGTTCCCGACAGCGGTACCAACCTGTTCATAGACGCTATGTGCATACCTAATTCTTCGCAGAACAAGGAAGCCGCGGAGATGTTCATAAACTTTATGTGCGAGCCTGATATAGCCTATGCTAACATCGACTACATCTGCTATTCAACACCCCATTCGGCTGCATATGAAATGCTAGACCCCGAGATACAAAACGACCCTGCTTATTACCCCAGCGATGAGGTAAAAGCAAACATGACCGTCTTTGTAAACCTTTCAGACGAAGCGAACATGACGATGCAGACTTTGTGGACGGAGATGAAATCTGCCGAAGAAGACGGCGTGAACAAGTGGCTGGTGCCGATATTCCTGATTCTTTGCCTGCTTGTTATAATTTTCGTGCTGATAAGGCGGTATATAAAGAGCAAGAAAGACATATTTTGATACAAGTAATACAAGGCTTCAAGAGCGCTTTTCCACTGCGGAAAGGCGTTCTTTTTTCGCTTTAAAAGGCGGCGTTTTTGCAAGTTGCACAAAATTTGGCGCGATATTTCTATAGTACGATATGAAAAACCGCTAAATACATTATTGACGAATGAATGTTAAATGTGTTATAATAAATATACTATATATTGTATAATTACAATGAGAAATTATGTGCATACGCCATTTTATTGTATTATTTTAAGTTCAGGGGGCTGGATGGATCATGGAAGACAATATCCTAAATTACGGAAGCTATTCGGCGTACAGAGAAACAGTCGAAACGCTCTCTAAACATCTGCATGAGCTGCTGGAGTACAGCTATGACCTTTCGCTCACAAACACCGCCGTGTCGATAAGAGATACCATTGACAAGGTTGCTGACGAGCATTTCGAGGTCGCTATAGTCGGCGAGTTCAAGCGCGGCAAGAGTACGCTTATAAACGCTCTTTTGGGACAGGAGATACTGCCTGCCGACGTTTTGCCTGCAACGGCGACGCTGAACAGAGTTACATATAACGATACTCCGTATGTTTCGGTAGAGTATAAAGACGGCAGCACCGAAAAAGTACCGATAGACAATCTTCAGGACTACGTTACAAAGCTGACGTTTGAATCGGAGCAGAAGGCAGAGACAGTCAAAGAAGCTACCGTTTATTACGATACCGAATTTTGCAAGAATAATGTAGATATTATAGACACCCCGGGCCTTAACGACGATGAGCAGATGACAAACGTTACGCTTTCTATTCTGCCGGAGATTGACGCCGCTGTGTTCGTAATAAGCGCAAATTCGCCGTTCTCTCAGTTTGAAAAAGAGTTTCTGGAAAAGAAGATGCTCTCCAGCGACGTGGGAAGAATAATCTTTATAGTAAACTGCTTCGGTACTTTCAGCAAGGAAGACGAGGACAGGATAGTCGATACCGTGCGTACACGTATTGAAAAGTACGTTATGGATAAGGCAAAAAAAGTAATGGGCGAAAACTCCAAGGAGTTTCAGGTGTATCAGCGCAAGATAGGCAAGCCGAGGGTAATAGGCGTTTATGCTAAGAAGGCTCTTATTGCAAAGATGAACGGCGACAAGCAGGCTTTGGAGGAAAGTAATTTCCCGCAGTTTGAGGCAGTGCTTGAAAATATGCTCACTAAAGAGAGAGGCACTATATCCCTACAGATACTTGCCAACAAGATAATCAACAGCGGTACGGAAGTCCTCAACTCTGTGGCGCTGCGCAAGAACGCCCTGATGATGGAAAACGACGAGTTCATGGTGCGTTACAAGAGCGCTATCGAAGAGATAGAGGAGATAAGAAACAAAAAGCGTGCCGAATTTGTTAAGATAAACGATGCAGCAAACACCGTTTACGACGGATTGAGACCTCTGCTCGACGACTACTGGACGCAGATAGAAAACTGTGCTATGCAGGTAATTGACACCTATCAGATATTCCCCAACGACCTGAAGAAAGATAAGCTGAAAGTCGTTCACGGAAAGATAATAGACAAAATAAGAGAGAACATAGAAACAAGGGCGCAGCTCATCTGCGAGCAGATACAAAACTCGATAAACGTTGCCCTTTCCGACGAGGCAGAAAGATTGCAGTCGTTTGAAGACGAGTTCTTCCGCAACGTTGAGAAAATTCAGCAGATGTTCGATATCAACGACAGAGTAAACAACAGCGGCAGGGCTGTCGACCAGGTTATAGGCTCTGCTATAGGTGCATCGGGCATAGGTGCGCTGTTCATAGGTTTCAGAGAAGCAGGCATTAAAGGCGCGCTGCTGGGCTTCGGTACGGGCGCGGCAAGCTTCTGGACGACTTGTTTTGCAGCAAGTGCCATAGCAGGCGGACTTACTCTGCTCTCGCCTATAACGCTGTGTATAGTAGCGTTTGCAGGTCTTGCAAGCACGTTTACAGGCAAATTTGCTGTTGATAAATTCCTTGCAAATGAGAAGATAGAAAAATACAAGTCTGATTTCAAAACACAGGTAAGAAAGCAGCTGCACGAAATGAAGCTGAACACCGACTTCTCCGAGTCCGTCCGTAAGCAGGTATTCAATGCGTTTGAAACGCTGAAAGACAAGATCGAGGAAGAAACAGAGATCATACTTAAAGACACGCAGAAAACTCTTAACAATCTGAACCAGCTCAAGCAGGAAAAGAAAATGGTATCCGAAAAAGAAAAGGAAAGACTGCAAAGCGTTGTGGCGCACACCAGCAATATCCTTTCCGATGCTTATATCCTGCACAAAGCGCTGAGTAACGAGGCAGGCGAAAGCGAAAAGGCTGACAGCGCTGCCACCGAGACCGCGCAGGCTTAGTGGCGTAATGCAAAATCGCTCAGTTTACTTTGTTTGGAGGGACAGGTGTGAATATGAATGAAGAGCGTTTCAGCAAGATCTCTATTGAAACAGAAAACAAAAGCGAAAATCCGCTGCTTAAAATAGACACCAGTTTCCGTTCGTACCTGCTGGCGTATACGCGTTCGTTCAGCAATCACGTTGTGGACGGTGTGCTTGACTATGCGTTTGACGCGGATTTTTCACTGAGGCAGAAGATAACGGGACTTTCGGGTTGGGCTAAACTTTCAAAAGCTATAAATTCTCAGGACGTTACGGAAGAAGCAAAACTGCTGTTTTTGAAGACTAATCAAGCAGGCTCGCTGAAATATCCCGAAGTGTATGAAATAGCCAAAAAATGCGCCGAAAGACTGGAACTCAATCTGCCGACGGTGTTTGTGAGAGATGACATCAACAAGAAGATAATCTACTCGATAGCAAGCGACATTATCGAGCCGTGTATAGTAATAACAAAGGCTCTTATACAAATGTGTACCGCCGAAGAAATACAGGTGCTTATAGGAAGCGAGTGCGGCAGGATACAAAACCACCACTGCACATACAATCTGGCATATAAATATTTCAACGCCGATGAAAACGGCTTTATGCCGGTGGAGCAGTCGTATCAGCAACCGGTAAGCAATCAGCTCGTGTACACGCTGTCGCAGTGGGTAAGGCTTGCGGATATTACCGCCGACAGGGCAGGAATGATATGCTGCGACGAGCCGGAACGCTATGCGGAAATAATCGCAGGGCTGTACCAAAAGGGCTATGTTGACTATTACGGCAGGACGATGAAAGATCTTGACTTTGAGCATATAGTAAACATGGCGCAGGTGATACACTACACGGCGGCGAGGGATATATTCGTTGACAAGGACGTTACCGACGAGGAAAAGCGCATACTTGCGGCAGTGGAATTTCTTAACTGCGACCTGCTTTACAACTGGCGCAGCGAGCTTTCAAGCGAGGGTCTGAATGTTATAAACGGTCAGCTCTGCGATGTGCGCTGCAATATCATCTTGGGAACTTCAAGTGCGGGGGTGTAATGGGATATGGCTATAAATAATACTATTTACAAGACCGCCGACGGCGACATAGCCGCCGTAAGAAAAGACCTTGACGAGCTTATTGCAAACAAGGAACTCAGCGACATACTCGGCAGCGACTTTGCAGAGGGTCTGAACGTTTGGAAAGAGCTTATCAGCAGACGGTGCGACGAACCTTTCACGCTTGTTATACTGGGCGATTTCAAGAGAGGCAAAAGTACCATTATAAACGCGCTTTTGGGCAGACCTTTAGCGCCCGTGAACGTTGCCCCCGAAACATACACTATAAACGAAATTTCATACGGCAGCCCGAGCATAAACGCGGTACTTAAAAACGGCGAAAGAATGATGTTACAAAAATACGAGATAACGAGGGAATCTCTTGAAAAACTGATACCCACGCTGGAGTCACCAATAGATCACCTTGACATTCGCGACAACGCCGAGATACTGAAAGAGATACGCATTGTTGACACGCCGGGGCTTTCGGATATTGAAGACCTTGACGATCAGGTAACCAACTATCTGATGAACGCCGACGCTATAATTTATGTGGCAAGCGCGCTTCTGCCTTTCTCGGAGAGCGAGCAGCTGTACCTTGCGAGCCACATTCAGCCTCAAAGGTTCGGTATGCTGTATGTGCTTGTAAATATGCTGGACGCGCTCAGTTCGAGAGAAGACGTTGAAAAGATAATGGCGCGCATTTCGCAAAAGAGTGAAGCAATAGTGCCGAATGCTTTTGTGTACGGCATAAGCGCGGAAGAAGAATTCAAGCGCAAGTGTGGTATAAAATCAAACGTACAGAACGATTTTTCAGACTATTACGAGGCGGAATTCCTGAAATTTGAGGTATCGCTGAAACGGGATATAATTTTGCAGAAAGACATTATCCGCAAAAAAAGAGTTTTGGCAATGCTCGATCAGATGCTGCGCGAAACGCACGCCAAAATACATATATTCTCCGATATGTCGGCGCTCGACCAGAAAAAGTTCGAGCAGATGACACAGGATTTTGAGCAGCAGTGCAGCACCATTTCAACTTTTCTTGACACGAAAAAGCCTGACATTCATCTGAACATTCTTGAAATGCAGCAGGAAGCCGAGCTTTGGATGTATGAGTTCTTTGCAAAGCTGCGTGAAAGCGTGCTGGAATGTCGGCCTACCGAATCGGAGGACGATATTGCGGCTGAGGACGTTGAAAAGTATTTTTACTCGTACCTTATGGACAAGGTGGGTGAGGCCTACCGCACCTGCCTTGAAATACACAGCTCGCGCATGAACGACCTTATTGAGAGAATAAGCGAGCAGCTTGCCGACAAACTGGGAATTTCAGAGCTTGCCGAGGTATCGCACGCAAATTCTGTTGACAGGATACTAAGCGATGTGAAGAAAAAAGTTGCGCACTCGGTAATGAACGTTGCGCAGACGGGCACGAGCGAGACTTTCCCGTCGGGCACAATGTCGTCATTCAAGAACATTCTCAAAAAGAAAAAGCGCACCGACATTATAGATATTGCGCTTGAAAACTATGACGACATACGCAACAACACTGTAAAAGACATAAAAGCCGCATATCAGGATCTTGAAGCGAAAGCGGTGGCTCGGCTGGAGGGCATTTGCAACCACCAGATAGAACTTGGCAGGAACACGTTCGTTCAGGCAAAAGAAATGATGGGCAGTTTTGACAACAAGACTATCTCTGAAACGCTTGACAAGGCAAACTCAACGATAATAAAGGCCTCAAAGCTGCTTGTGAAATACGACCTGCCGGATATGTAACAGCAAAAATTAAAACGGACAGCGCGAAATGCGTTGTCCGATTTTTTGTACCGCAAATGAGAATTTACTTTTTATTTTTCAATAAATATAATACCAGCTCATCGTCATTACAGCAATCACGATACGGCTCACAGATCTGATCTTTATACCAGACGCCGCTCCCGTCAGGAATGTATCCCCGCTTGACATACATTCTCTGGGCGCTTCCGTATCCGCTATGCAGTCCCACCCCGATGTATATCACATCCGAATAAGAGAATGCGATCTGTTCCGCAATATCCATTAGCTTGCTGCCAATTCCTCTGCGCCTGTATTTCTTCAGGACGCCGAAATCAACGATCTCCGAATAGCCCAGATTTGCATACGCGCCACACTGGGAGTCGGGATAAACGTTAATATATCCGGCAATGCTGCCATTCCATTCAGCAACCAATGCGATCACTTTGCCCTCGGCTTGGTGTCTCAGCCTCATTTCGTATTTGTCTGTTGTCGCCTGCCAGCCCTGTGCTATCTCTTCATCTGTAATGATTTGGGCATCGCCCTTCTGCAAATCTCGAATTACGATTCCGTTTTTATCATAATAGACCATACCTATATCTCCTTAAACACCGTTTTATCAAACATATAAAAATTTGCATTATACCGCCTAACCGTGAAAGGTATCTTCCCGTCTATAAAAATTTTGCGACTATTCTGCAAATGAAAATTTTCACTTATGAATGTATTTTGTTCTTTATACGCAGACAGGCTTCTGTGTGCATGATCCAATGTCTTGAAAACGGCATCTGAATAAGTCCTCGAATATCTTTTTTACACCAATAATCGATCAGCCAAACTGCATTTTCACTGTCGTCTACTACATTCAACGATTTTAAGTATCCTTTTCTTTCTTCCGGTATTTTTCTTTTCAATTCATCATAAGATAACCGTTCAAGCATTTTCTCGGTGCTTTCACATACTTCAAAAATATACGAGTACAATTCTTCAAGATCAAGCTGTTTTGAAAAGTCTGCGATCTGCTGTTTTATTAGTTCATTTCCTGTTGTAATGATAGATGAATTGATACGCTCTTTGTAATTGCCTGCAAAAAATACTTGTTCATCTTCATTTATCAATGTATGCGCAACTATATCTTCAATGCGAAAAATATGCCAAATAGAATAAGCAATAGTCTTACTATGATAACCATCGGCGTTTATGAAAGGTATTGAGTTAAAATCTTCTCTGCATAATTCTTCTTTGAAAGATACTAAGGTTTGTATTAACCGGCTTCGCAAACTAAGTAAGGTATCGATACCCATTTTATAAGTATCTTTCTTTTTTAATTGAGCCTGCATTGTTTTATTAAGTTCAGACCATTCCTTATTCATATTTCATTTTCTTTCAAATTCCGATTTATCAAACAATCTCCCAATCGACAATTAACATTATACCACCAAAATGTGAAGAGATCAACCGTACTTTAAGACGGTTAATCGAACTTTTCTCATTAAATCTCCGTCCATATCGTATAGAAAACGCTCCGACGATTTTATCATCGATCGGAGCGTTGCTATTCGCTTTTTCGGCTCGTCAATCGCAGACAAGCCCAAACGATATTTGATTAGTTGAGTTCTGCGAAATACTTGATAGTTCTTACCATCTGAGAGGTGTAGGAGTTCTCGTTGTCGTACCAAGAAACTACCTGTACTTCATACAGATCGTCAGCAACCTTAGCTACCATGGTCTGGGTAGCATCAAAGAGAGAACCGTACTTCATGCCGATAACATCGGAAGAAACGATAGGATCTTCATTGTAGCCGTAAGATTCGGAAGCAGCAGCTTTCATAGCGGCATTGATGCCTTCCTTAGTAACGTCAGTACCCTTAACAACAGCGGTAAGGATAGTGGTAGAACCTGTAGGAACAGGAACTCTCTGAGCAGAACCGATAAGCTTGCCGTTCAGCTCGGGGATAACAAGACCTATTGCCTTAGCAGCGCCGGTAGAGTTAGGAACTATGTTAGCAGCGCCTGCTCTTGCTCTTCTCATGTCGCCCTTGCGGTGAGGACCGTCAAGAATCATCTGGTCGCCTGTGTAAGCGTGGATAGTGCTCATGATACCGCTCTGGATAGGAGCATAATCATTAAGAGCCTTAGCCATAGGAGCAAGGCAGTTGGTGGTGCATGATGCAGCAGAAATGATCTGGTCATCAGCGGTAAGGGTCTTTTCGTTTACGGAATAAACGATAGTCTTGAGGTCGTTGCCTGCGGGAGCAGAAATAACTACTTTCTTAGCGCCTGCATTGATGTGCGCCATAGACTTGTCCTTAGAGCAGTAGAAACCTGTACACTCCAGAACAACGTCAACGCCTATTTCGCCCCAAGGAAGCTCGGCAGCGTTAGCCTTTGCATAAATGGTAAGTGTCTTGCCGTCAACAGTGATAGTGCCTGCTTCGTCATCAGCGGAAACAGTGTGAAGATTATCACCTATTTTGCCGCAGTAACCGCCCTGAGCGGTGTCATACTTCAGCAGGTTAGCGAGCATTGAAGGCTTGGTAAGGTCGTTGATAGCGACTACCTCATAACCCTCAGCGCCGAACATCTGTCTGAATGCGAGACGGCCGATACGGCCAAAGCCATTGATTGCAACTTTAACTGACATATATAATTTACCTCCTAGAGAAATTCTTATATAAATATTATACAACATTTACATT
>CANRDG010000003.1 GCA_947629275.1 uncultured Clostridia bacterium
TGATTGCAACTTTAACTGACATATATAATTTACCTCCTAGAGAAATTCTTATATAAATATTATACAACATTTACATTTCATTTGCAAGTCTTTTCAGAAAATTTTCTGATATATTTTCGGAAATACCGCCCATCAATGTTATGTATTTTTTACCACAAGCGGGGTATCTATATATATTGGACGCAAAATTAGCAAGTCAAAGCAGCTCCGCAGGCTTTGCGACAGCAAAATTTATAAAATGTTAATATTTTTTTCGACATAAAATGATATAATTAGACAAGCAGATAAATTACCTAAAGGTGAAGATCATGAAAAAAGAATTTTTAGAAACTATAAAAAAGCTGTACGGTGAAGATTCAAAGATAATTGTCACCGACATGGAGCTTAACACATTATACACGAGCTGTCCGTCTCTAGTGGACAAGCTGAACGAGGATATGTTTAGCCGAAGCAGAATAGCGCCTCAGGATAACGAGAATATATTCCCCGTCAGGGAGAAGCGTGTTCTTTCTCTGGCAGTGAACGGCGTACACTACACGGCGGTAGTTATGCCGTATGGTGAGGAATACTATGTTATCGAGCTGCTTGACAGTCTTGACTTTATACGGCTGTGCGGCAGCGCGCAAATTTCCTTGGCGGCAATGATAAACATTTCGCAGCTGAGGAAAGCGGCCGCCAACATATATGCGGCGCAAACTCTTTCGGACGAGAACATATTCAAGACCGACCCGGGCAAGCCGCGCGAGATGTATGACAAAGCAAGCTGTATCATTCTTCGCACCGCAGCCAACCAATCGGAGATAACGCATTACATTTGCAGCGAGCCCGAGCGCATGGTAGCGGACATAAGCGTTCTGACAAGGCAGCTGTGTATGTACTGTTCGGCAAAGCTCGCAGCAACAGGCGGAATGAAACTTGACTTTGATATTGAGGAAAACTGCCTTGCTGAGTGTAAAGGTGAGAGGTACGCGGCTGTGCTGTTGAATCTTATAGAAAATGCGCTGCTTTACAACATTTCAGAGATAAAAATGGTACACGTTGCTGTTGAGAAAAAGAACGGAGAAGTGCGCATCTCCGTTACTGACAACGGTTTGGGAATGGATCTTGATGCGATAGAAAAGGCATTCATACCGTATGCGCTGTGCGATCCCGAGGAAACATACGGCTGTCTGGGACTGCCGCTTGCAGATATTTTTGCAAAGACTTACGGCGGCAGCGCGAGCATAATATCGCACAAGGACGAGGGTACAACAGTAACGCTGCGCCTGCCTTTGAGCGGTGGCAATGCAAACGACTGTTATTCGCCGCTTGACAGCTACAGCGGCGACAAGTTCTCAATGCCGAACATTTATTTATCCAGGATACTGCACGGCGACTAGCCAACCAGAAATAAAAAAGGCCCCACATCAGTGAGGTCTTTATTTGTGAATGTAATTACTTGCTCTTCTTAGAAGCAACTACAGCAACGCCTGCGATTGCAAGACCTGCAAGTGCGAGACCAGCAGTTGCGCCTGTCGGCTTGTTGCTGTCGTCCTTAGGAGCTTCTGAAGAAGCAGGATCGTCCTTCGGAGTCTCAGGCGCAGGAGCAGCAACAGAAGCACCAAAAGTCTTGAGAACGCTTCCGTCCTTGCCAAGCAGTGATACAGACTCTATTTCCATACCGGCTTTAGGGCCCCACCACAGAACTACTACTACCTGTCCCCAAGTACCTTCAGCACCGGAAACACTATCGGCAGTAAAGCAAGGTTCTTCGTCAAGTCTGGTAATCGTGCGGTTTTCATCATCTAATGTGATCTCTTTTTTAGCGTCGGCATTGCCCCATTCTTTCTGAGCCCAGCCGTCGGTGGTATTCCATACGAAACCGCCGCCAACACCAGCTGCCTCAGCAATATAATTGTCGATAGAGGCCTTAGTAAATGTAACAGAAGCACCGTAAATGTCCTCAGCTTTAACGCCGTCAAGAACTCCGGGAGCGGCAAGGTTTAATGCCCAGTTTCCCTGAGCCTCTTCAGTACCAAGGGTAACTGCATCTTTCATGCCAAGATCGCCGGTTACATCAGCAGTATATGCGCTGGCAGAGATGACAGATGTTGCAGCGATAGCACAAGCAGCTACAGCCGCAAAAATTCTTCTCAATTTCATTATTCAATTCCTCCAAATTTTAAATAATATAAGATCGTAGTATGCGGCACGGCGACACCGTTCCACGATACCAATTTAATTTTACTATATTTTGTACGCTTTGTCAACCTGTTTCACGCTTTGCGAATGACGAAAATACTTGTGCTAATTTAGTTATATTGCACAAGCATATAATTTCATACAAAATAATTGCAAACGAAAAAGGAAGCTGCAAAAAGCAACTTCCCTTTATGTTATATAATTTGAAATTGACAAATCAGATTACTTGCTCTTCTTAGCAGCCACTACAGCAACTCCTGCAAGTGCGAGACCTGCAAGTGCGAGACCAGCAGTTGCGCCTGTCGGCTTGTTGCTGTCGTCAGCAGGCTTTGTGCTGTCGGCTGTGCTATCAGCAGGCTTTGTGCTATCAGCAGGCTTTGTGCTGTCAACTGTGCTTTCAGCAGGAGCAGAAGGAGCATCGTCCTTAACCTGATCAAGAACATTACCGTCAGCATCATAAAGAGTTACAGAAGAAAGATAGAGCGAACCGGCATTCAGCCACCAGAATTGAACCTGAACAGCATCTTCTTTGAGTGTTCCGGCTTCGTCCATGGTGGAATCGATACCGCTAAGACCGTCAAGTGTCCATGTAGTTGCAGTGCCACCGGTAGCTTCCTGCTGATCACATGTTGTCCATGTACCATCGCAAGAAACACCAATTGTTCCGTTTACATAATCATCAGTAGTTACTACTGCTTCGATTTTAGCAACCTTGGAATAGTCAACACCCTCTTTAGCTGCATACTTGTAAACAGTAACTTCAGGTGCAGCACTTTCTTCGTTTTTTGTTTCAACAAGATAAGCACTAGCAGAAACAATTGATGTTGCGGCAACTGCACAAGCAGCTATAGCCGCAAAAATTCTTCTCAATTTCATTGTTTTTTCCTCCAAATTCCAAATAATATAAGATCGTCATACGCGGCACGTTTCCGTACCGATGTACTAATTTAATTTTACTCTGTTTTACCCGATTTGTCAACCTATTTTGCATACCACTTGTAACGAAAATAAGCTTGCTGTTTTAGTAATATTGCATAAGAAAACGATTGCATATATGTATATCTTGACGAAATATTTTCCTTTTATGTATAAAAAGAGAAAAGCCGCCAAAAAGCGACTTTCCTCTCGATCTTATATTATTCGGGTTTGGAAGAAACCGAATAAGCGTTGATTACTTGCTCTTCTTAGCAGCAACTACAGCTGCGCCGGCTATTGCAAGACCAGCAAGTGCGAGACCAGCGGTTGCGCCGGTAGTCGGGTTGGTTGTGCCGCCAGCCGCGCCGGTTGAAGAAGGATCCTTAGGAGCTTCGGAAGAAGAAGGATCAGCAGGAGTTTCAGCAGGAGCTAACAAATCTTTGCCGTCTTTGTCGTAATACTTAACATCGGTAACCTTTATTTCAGCTTTATCGCTTGCAGTACATGTAGAACCATCCCATACACAGTTGGTAGGTGCGATCCAACCGGTGCCAAACTGGAAAATGCCATCGTCGCCTTCCATAAGTCCACCTATATCTGCCCATTCAACAGTCGAAGTGCCTGTCTTTACTTTTACAGTGATCTGATCCCAAGCATTTTTAGCAATAGTATTTGCACCGATCTCGCAACTAGCTTCACCATCAATGTTGGTAGCTTCATAAGATATAACAATCTTGTCGATCTTAGAAACATCAATATCAGCATCGAAGAAGTGATAGTTACCATTTGTGCCCTCTTTGTTGCCATCACCCTTTAAAACCATACCATCTGCACTTCCCTCAGCAGTAATGGTCAAAAGAGCATCAGCAGCGCTTGCAGAGATAACAGAAGTTGCAGCGATAGCGCAAGCAGCTATTGCAGCAAAAATTCTTCTCAATTTCATAATTGAACATTCCTTTCAAAAAGTTTATACTTATATTTTACATGAACGCAAAAAGTTTTTCAAGGCACATTGTACATAAATCTTTTTTTTTTTTGTTGAAATTGCACAATTTTGAACAAGTAAACGTTTGCAATCGCAAAGTTAATGAGTGCGCTGTCGCTTCGCAACTCTACCCACCCCCCACAGAAAAAACGCCACGCCCCACCCTCACACAGTTGCTTTCTCCAAAAATTTACTGGAAGAATATTCTGCCGACGTTTTTCTCTGTCGGGGCGGTGAGTGGGTGGGTATCAGAGGCAAGATTACTAGCGGCAAGAGGCAAGATGTGTTCCACTTACCGCAGCACGCCGCCGCATTCTCCCCCACAACTCCCCCCAAAAAAATTATAAAACCACGCCCATCCCCTCGCACAGCTGGAAGTATATTCTGCCGGCGTTCTCTCTGTTGGAGCAAGAAACGTACCTAGCAACTACAGCACATCACCATACCCCCCACCCCTAAAAATATAAAACCACGCCCACCCTCTCACGTGGCTGGAAGTATATTCTGCCAGCGTTTTTCTCTGTCGGGGTGATTAGTGGGGTATCAAAGACAAGATAGCTAGAGGCAAGAAGCAAGAAGTGTGGGCTTTTCACTTTGTTTGGCGTTCTCTGAGAGAACGCGGCAAAAGAGATATGCGCTACAACTAGGGAACGCCCTCTCTTGCAGGGCGTTCCCTCTTGAAAAACAATCCACAGGATTGTTTTTCAATTCACCCTTTGCGGAGCGCCTGCCGTAAGGGGATTTTGCCGTCTGCAGACGGCGACAATGGGCTCCGCCCCTTGACCCTGCAAGCCTTTTGAAAAAGGCTTGACCGAAAACTTTTCCGTTTTGGCAAGGCAACTTTGGTGGGACAGCAAGGAAAAAAGCCCGTCATACCGCAAGGTATGCGCCGCCGACCGTTTATGGCGGCGAGGGATTTTTTCGGCACTTGACCGACTGTTTACAGTCGGTCAATGTGTGCGCTCCAGCGCAACAAAAAATTCTCAAAAGACTAGTCTTTTGAGAATTTCTCTTACCACTCTATTGTATTCACATCTTGCGGCGTTTCGTTCAGCTTCACGCTCTCTATCTTGCTGTTTTTCAGCCGTATCACCCTGTCCGCCATGGGCGCAATTGCAAGGTTGTGTGTTATCACTATCACCGTCATGCCGTCCTCGCGGCAGGTGTCCTGTAACAGCTTCAATATGTTCTTGCCGGTGTTGTAGTCAAGCGCGCCCGTCGGTTCGTCGCAAAGCAGCAGTTTCGGTTTCTTCGCCAGCGCTCTCGCTATCGAGACCCTCTGCTGCTCGCCGCCTGACAATTGCGACGGAAAATTGTTCATTCGCTCCTCCAGACCCACTTTTTTAAGCATTTCGTCCGCCGGTATGCTGTCGCGGCTTATTTGCGAGGCAAGCTCGACGTTCTCCAGCGCTGTCAGATTGTTGACAAGATTATAAAACTGAAACACAAAGCCTATATCAAATCTTCTGTACGCGGTAAGCTGTTTATTGTTATACGCGGCTATGTTCTTGCCGTCCACCAGAATTTCGCCCTCGTCGCAGTTATCCATGCCGCCGAGCATATTCAGCACAGTGGTTTTTCCTGCTCCGCTTGCGCCTACTATCACGGCAAACTCGCCTTTTTCTATATCAAACGTTACCCCGTCCGATGCGGTTATGGTAACTTCTCCCATATGGTAACGCTTATACACGTTTTTAAAACTTACAAAACTCACTGAATGTTCCCTGCCTCGCTCTGTATAAACTTTTCTTCAAGTTCTTCCAAACAAACATGATAATGCTTATAATTTTTTGGGTCTATATACACTTGTATCTCGTCGCTCTCGTTAATATACATATTCGGGTCTGTATACGTAAGCCGCGATTTGAACTCATGCGCCGCGCCATACTCGTCCGTCCAGTTTGCTTTTACGTGGTATGTTATATTGCTGTTTACTTCAACGCTTGATTTTCCTATATATGTAATTGTTGCATACACGGGCTCGCCCCTGCCCTCATCTATAAGCTGTTTACGGTAGTCTTTTGATTTTATAGATATTATAATGCCTATTGTGCCGAACACCGCTCCCAGTCCGCCGAACACCGCCATCATTACCGCATAGAACTCCACGGTCTCTATGTTTTTGGGGTCGTCGGGGTCAACATATATGGCAACGCTCTGCCCTACCCTCATTGAGCTGTCGGTGCTAGGCAATACTTCCTGATACGTCGCGCCGTCAAACTCATACTCAACGCTTACTCTCTTTTGCGATCCGCCGTCGTTATTTTTGGTATACGTTATATCGCATATGGTAGAACTGATTTTTTCGTAGCTGCTTGTCACCACAAGTAAGCGTATCGCCACACCTATGAAAACTATCAGCATTATCGCTCCTATACCCGTGAATGCTATTCCCAGATAGCGCGAAACTTTGTTAGCATCAAACTCTTTCCTTGAAGCCATTTTGTCCTCCTTACACGTTAAAGCGGAACAGAACTACGTCGCCGTCCTGCATAACATACTCTTTTCCCTCCGAGCGCACAAGACCTTTTTCCTTTGCCGCAGCCATATTACCGCAGTTTACAAGGTCGTCAAAATTTACCACTTCTGCGCGAATAAAGCCTTTTTCAAAGTCGGTGTGTATCTTGCCTGCCGCCTGCGGAGCTTTCGTACCCTTTCGTATGGTCCACGCTCTCACTTCCTGCGGCCCTGCCGTCAAAAACGACATAAGTCCCAGCAGGTCATAGCCTACCTGTATAATTCTGTTCAGCCCCGATTCTTCAAGACCCAAGTCGCTGAGAAACATAGCCTTGTCCTCGTCGCTCATGTCTGAAATCTCGGCTTCTATCTGCGCGCAAATGGGCAGCACTACAGAGCCTTCCGCCTTTGCTATCTCGCATACTGTCTTGTAATGCACGCTGTTGTTTATATCCCCGGTGAAGTCCTCCTCCGAGAGGTTCGCGGCATATATAACAGGCTTTTGTGAAAGCAGCGGCGTTGTTTTTATAGCCTCCAGCCCGTCCTCGTCAAACGGGAAAGAACGCGCCGACTTGCCGCTTTCAAGGTGTTCTTTCAAAGCCTCCAGCATTTCAAGCTCCGCCTGATATTTCTTGTCGCCTTTGATAAGCTTTTTAGTCCTGTCGATACGCCTTTCAACCATTTCCAAGTCGGAGAGTATAAGCTCCAAGTCAATGGTCTCTATGTCTCTTTTGGGGTCAATGCTGCCGTCAACGTGTATTATGTTCACGTCCTCAAAGCAGCGCACTACGTGAACAATGGCATCAACTTCCCTTATATCCGCAAGAAATTTATTGCCAAGCCCCTCGCCCTTTGATGCGCCCTTTACAAGTCCTGCAATGTCAACAAATTCAAGTGTTGCGGGCGTGAACTTTTCGGGGCTGTACATCTCGGCGAGCTTATCCAGCCTTACATCGGGCACTGACACTATACCCACATTTTTTTCTATCGTGCAAAACGGGTAGTTTGCAGATTCAGCCCCTGCATTTGTAAGGGCGTTAAAAAGCGTGCTTTTGCCTACATTCGGCAGACCTACCATACCAAGTTTCATTTTTTCGGTTTCCTTTCATATCTTATTCAATAGATTTAAGTGACTCTACCATGTCTATTTTCTTCAGCTTGAAATGCAGCACCACGTTTACCATAACTGCAAACAGCGCCGTCAGCACCGCCGACAGTATATATGCGTACCACACCATTTCCCTCGCGAACATAACAAGGTCTACCTCTGCTGTCAGCACCACGAACCTGTGCAGCACAAGCCCCATTCCCCAGCCGAGAATTATACCTATAACAGTGGTATAAATATTCTCACGATATATATAAGCAGAAGTTTCGCCGTCGTAAAATCCCAGAACTTTAAGAGTTGCTATCTCTCTTACGCGTTCGGTTATGTTTATGTTTGCAAGGTCGTAAAGCACTATGAAAGCCAGCAGTGCGGCGCATATTATCAGCAGCCACACTATAGCGTTAAGGCTCTCGATAGACGAAAAGAACGTTTCAGCCTTTTCATCAAGAAAAACTATGCCCAAAAATTCGTCCTTTGAGATAAGCTCCTGCGAAAAATCAGCTGTCACCGTGCCGTCCGCAATATCGAGATACGCCTGATTGAACTGCGGCTTTTCACCGTACAATCTTTCATAGACCTGCGGCGAAATATAGATATAGTGCATAGAATAGTTTTCAGCAATGCTGCTTATTTTCAGCGTTACAGTGTCTTTTTCGGGTATCTCTATTTCTATCTCATCGCCGACTTTCAGTCCCATAAGCTGTGTTATCTTTTCGGTAATAACTACCTCACCGTCAGCCACCGTAAGCTTGTCGCCGCTCTTGCAGTCGTCAAGGCGTATAAAATCATTCAGCTTTTGCGGCTGCTGCGGCACCATAAGGCTCACACCGTATGAAAGATCGTTGGCGTTAAGTGTGCAGTCTGTCTCGCTTATCAGCAGATGATCTTCAACATCTTCATTTTCATCTAAAAGCGCGTTTATATCGTCGTCCGTCGCGCCGCTGTCCTTGTCAAGCACCGTTACCGCATCATATTGCAGTATCTTGCCAAATTGCAGGTCAACTATCTTGCTTATGCTGTGTTTTATGCCGAACGCAGTCATTATCAGCGCGGTGCAGCCTGCAACGCCTATAAGCGTCATTGCAAAACGCTTTTTGTACCTAAGCAGATTTCTAAGCGTTACCTTTGTAAGAAAGCCCAGCCTTTTCCACAGCGGCGTTATCTTTTCAAGAAAAACTCTCTTTCCTGCCGGCGGTGCTTTCGGGCGCATAAGCTGTGCAGGCTTTGCAGACATCGAAGCATAACAGGAAGCTATAACTGTCGCTCCCACCGCTATAACAGCCACCGCCAGACACCAGAGCGCGTAGTCAACGCGGAACGGCGTATCTATAGAGGGTATGTTATACAGTATTTTATAGCTGTTATATATAATGTACGGGAAAAGCTTAAAGCCTATCGCAGTGCCGAAAAGCGTTCCCGTCACCGTCGGCACAAGCGCGTATATAAGATACTTAGCCATTATTTTTGCCGACGAATACCCCAGAGCCTTGTAAGTGCCTATCTCGGTGCGCTTTTCGTCTACCATTCTGGTCATCGTGGTAAGGCACACAAGCGCGGCTATAAACACAAAAAACACCGGGAACACCTTTGCTATGGCATCTATCTTTTCGCTGTCGCCTGCAAACGAGGCGTAATCGTTGCTTGAAAACCGCGTGTAATCGTATATTTTCGTCTCGGGTATGCTGTCAAGCTGCGCCTGTATCTCATCAGCCTGTGCCTGCCCCTGCGCCGCCTTAGCCGAAAGCTGTTCATCAATGCTCGTATCCCCTGCAAGGCGCGCCGCATACAGCCCCTGCGCCGTCTGCAATTTAGTTTCCTGCTGCGCAAGAGATACCCTGTCAAGCGCGGTGCCGTTTTCAGCCTGCGCTCTCAAAGCCTCAACATCGCTTTCAAGCTGCGTTATATACATTGCAAGACCGTTTTCATCGAGCGCGAGCAAACTATTTATGGCGTCTATATTTTCCTGCGCCTTATCGAGCTGCTCAAGAGCGTCTTTCTTGCTCTCTTTCATTCTTTCGTTGACAGAATTTTCAAACGCCGCTATAACAGGCTGTTTTTTCTCCTCAACTTCGTCGGTGTATTTATCAGAGAACGGTTCTTCCCTGTCCATGCCGTCAAACCGCACATAAAGCTCGGTATAAACGCCAAGGGTAAAATCCTCCTCGGGTATAAGCATAAAGCTGTTGACACTGCCGCTGCCTATAGTTGTTGCATCTCTTTCAAAGCCTATATAAAGCGGCGATGCCACTATGCCGACAACTTCAAATGTATCGTGCTTAAAATAGTCGTGAATGTCGCCGTCCTTGCCCGGTGCTGAAAGGGTGAGCTTTTCGCCTATTCTGTATGAATCCGGCGTTTTCATGGTGTTTTCAACAACGCATTCGCCGCTGTTTTCGGGCAGCCTGCCCTCTATAAGTATCGGCTTGTTTAGAATATCATCTCCGCCGCCGTATGACATCACCCTGACTACCTGATTTTGCCCGTCATAGTTATAGTAAACGTCGCTCGAATACCCTGCCTGCACGCCGCTTACCCCGTCAAGTTCTTCAACAGCTTGCAGATCTTCATATCTGAACCCCACATTTGAAACGAGTTTCAGATCCATAAGGCTATTTTCTTCAAAAAAGTCTGCCGCCGATTCTTTCATATCCGGCATGGTAGACTTTATACCTGCAAAAAACCCCGTTCCGAGAGCCACAATCAGAAACACCGACATAAATCTGCCGAGCGAATGTCTGATCTCTCTCGCTATATCCTTTTTATACGCCGATACGCGTTTTTTCATTGCCGCTCATTCCTAATCTGTCTGACTTACCTTCTCCGCCTCGGCTTTCTCTTCCAAAGGCTCGTCAGTATTTTCTTTTTTATCTTCTGTATTTTCGGTATTTTCTGTATTTTCTGTTTCTTCGGTTTCCGTGGTATCTTTAGCATTATCATCGGCAGGCTCAGTATCTTCCACAGCTTCTTGTGATACTTCGGCTTCTTCGATACTGTCAGCAGGTTCGGTATTTTCCGCAGCTTCCGCGATTTCTTCAGTTTCTGCAATTTCTGCGGCTTCTTCTGTTTCTTCTATACTTTCGGCAGTCTCTGCGGTTTTGGCAGTTTCTACAGAATTTTCGGTATCTTCTGTTTTTTCTTCGGCGCTTTCATCTTCTGAGATTATACCTATCCTGCCGGAATCTATAACATACTTCACTGCGCCTATAACGAACACAGCCACGCCGCCTATAACTATTATAAGCGCAGGATTTTCAAAGTATTTCGCCGCAAACATAACAAACGCGAATATCGCCGATACATCTACCGCTATAAAGCACATATACGTCCGCGATGCTGAAATTATAGGGAAAAGCCGCTCGGGGTCGTCGGTCTCGTCATCGCTTATGCAAAGTTTCGGGTCGAAAATAAGCATAAGGAACACGCCCAGCAGTATTATGCTAAGTACCAGATTCACTATGTAATAATACTTTCCCTCGCCGCCTGCAAAAATAAGCTTGTAAACATCGCAGGCAAGTACCGCCGCTTCCAGCGCGATAAAGATCACAGTCATTATCTTCTGGAACAATGTAAATCTTTGTTTCATACTCTCTCCTCGTAATATTTTTCCGTATATCATATTATTATATCATATTTATTTGCAAAATGCAATATTTTAATTTTATTGCAGAAAAAAAGAACGCACCCCAAGATGCGTTCAAAAAAACTATCAACTTACTTATTCTTTCCGTCCACGCCAAGCTCAGAGATTATATGGATAAAGCTTTCAACGTCGTTAAAATCCTTATACACCGATGCAAATCTCACATACGCAACGTGATCGAGCCTTTTCAGTCCTGCCAGCACCTTGTCGCCTATCTCGGAGGTTGACGTTTCTGTCTGCATGGCGTTTGCATAAGTATTTTCTATGTCGTCCACCAGTTCGTTCATCTGCTCAACGCTTATCGGGCGCTTCTTTATAGCATTTTGTATGCCCTTTATAAGCTTTCCCTTGTCAAACGGTTCAAAACTGCCGTCTTTCTTGTACACCATGAGGGTAGGCTTTTCAACTACCTCATAAGTCGTAAAACGTTTCAGACACTGCGGACACTCTCTCCTGCGGCGCTTCTTTTCATCACTGGGGCGCGAATCTATGACCTTTGTATCTTCACACCCGCAAAACGGACATCTCATTTTATGATCCCCCTTGTTTTGAAAACAATTGATATTATATCCGTTGTACTATCGGTAAATATCAATAATATTGTATCTCTCTTATTGATATTGTATCATATATAGTGGTCAAATGCAAGTTGTTTTTTAAAAATTATAAGTTTTTTTCTGCGGCATCACACAGTGTACTTTTCGCAAAGGTAATCTTCTACTATGTATTCAAGTTCAGACGGCATTACCATATATAACTTGATACGTTCAAATAATTCCCGCGCATATTCGGAGTTTTCGGTTATGTCGGCTATGCAGGCTTCTTGTTCGCCGCATTCTACCGATACGCCGAAAGAGTACGGATATTCGCTGTCTTCTGTCCTGTCGGCAAACAGTTCATAACGCACATTCGGCTGTGATAGCTCCTCGCACAAAATAAGCTGCCTTTTTTCGGTCTGTGCAGATGTTACTAACAGTTCTTTCACTCCCTTTCCTGCCGCTTTTGCGGCGTGATGATGCTTTTATTATCTCCAACATCATAATATCACACAGAAGTATTAAAGCGATAGTTTTTTAATTCGACAACTTTCTGACAAAACCAAATAAAAACGGGGCATAAGTATTTATGCTCCGTTACTGGCAACTTTTTATATAATTGCAGTTATCTTTCAGCTCTTTGGCGCTTTTGTACCCCGATGAGTAAAGCTCCAGTATTATCGCCGCATTTACGCCATTTTTTCTGAGGCAGGAAACAAAATTTGCGCAATCCAGTTTTCCCGTACCCACAAGCTTGCAGTCGCTTTTGTCGTCATAGTCGCTTATGTGTATGTGGCAAATGCTTTCGCCCAGCGCATTTACAAATTCATACGGATCATAACCTGCCCTTACCGCCTGTTTGGTGTCCAGCACGAATTTTGCCTTATCTCCGAGCGCCGCTTTCATCTTCTTCAAAAACTCAATATCTCCGCTGCTGCACCTTTCAACGTTCTCCTGCGCCACCGTAACGCCGAAGTCCGCCGATATCTCGTTAAAACGCTGAAAATGCCCGAAGTACATCTCCTCGGGGCAGCGGTTGCGGCTGTTGTTGCCGTGCAGAACGAAAATTTTCGAGCCGAGATATTCCATAGCCTCAAAATATTTTTTGTAGTATTCCAACCCGTCGTTCAGCCTGCGCGAATAGCCTGTGAAGAACATCATGGTCTCAATCTCGCAGGTAAACGGGTGCATAGATACAGCGTTTACGCCGTAATGCTCCAGCATATTCTTTATCTCGCGAAGAAAACGCTTTTCAAGTTCACTGGGGGCGTTTATGAATATCTCAACATTTTGTATGCCGTGCTTGCAAAGCTCTAAAAGTGCCTGCTCGGTAAGCATGGGGTACAGGCACGCGGTCGATACCCCGACGGGATAGCCGCTCTCATTCATAAAAACACCTCCGTAAAACAGTGTATATATTGATTATACCACTTTACACAGGCAAAGTCAATCGGCAAAGGGGTCATGTATTTTACACAGTAAAATGTGACATTATGCGATTTAATAAAAATTACTCTTGACTTTTGGACAAATTACATCTATAATAGTAAGGTGAATGACTGTTTTATATTTGTATATAAAACGCAAAACTTGAACAGGAGGAATAAATTCAGTGCGACACGCAAAGAAACCAACATTTTTTATCGTCGTATTGCTTATAGCAGCCTTTTCGTACCTGACGATATTCGGCGTGCATACCAGATTCGGCGATATTCCGAAAACATATATAAAGAGCGTTGACGAGATACGCTGGGGCATAGACATTCAAGGCGGTGTAAACGCTACGTTTGAGCCTGCCGACGACGTTGATGCCTCCGCCGATGAGCTGGAGGCAGCCAAGACTGTAATTGAACAGCGACTTGTCAGCCTTAACATCACCGACAGCGAGGTGTATGTTGACTCGGCAAAGGACAGGATAATGGTATCCTTCCCGTGGGCATCGGGCGAGACCGACTTTAACGCCGAGGAAGCCGTAAACGAGCTGGGCGACATGGCGGAGCTGAAGTTCGTAAAAGGTACGGAAATGGACGGCGAGCTTATAATGACGGGTACTGCCGTTGATAATGCAAGCGCTTTCCAAAACCCCGACACGGGAAAATGGGAAGTTGCTTTGACGCTCAATTCAAGCGGCACCAAGGCATTTGCAGATGCCACCACCGAGCTTCACGCAAACGGCGGATATATCTCAACATGGATGGACGACGTAAATATTTCCACTGCCACAGTAAGTGCGGATATAACCGACGGCAGAGCCACAATATCGGGCAGCTTCACCTATGAAGAAGCTAAATCTCTTGCCGACAAGATAAACGCGGGCGCGCTGCCTATTAAAATGGAAGCCACCAGCACAAGCACAATTTCGCCTACCCTTGGCACGGGCGCAAGGACTGCTATGGTATACGCAGGCATTATCGCCATGATAATAATTGCGATATATATGATAGTTATCTACAGACTGCCCGGCTTTGTTGCCTGCATCGCCCTGTGCGGACAGGTCGCAGGCTCACTTGCTGCTATATCCGGCTTTTTCGCACCGTTTGACAGCTTTACACTCACCATACCCGGTATCGCAGGTATCATACTTTCGGTAGGTATGGGCGTTGACGCCAACATAATCACCGCGGAGAGAATAAAAGAAGAGCTTCGCAACGGCAAATCGCTCAACGGCGCAATAGAGCTCGGCTACAAGAGAGCGTGGTCGGCGGTATTCGACAGTAATATAACGGTAGTATTTGTAGCAGTTATACTCATGGGCGCGTTCGGACCTACCGACAGCTTTATGGGTACTATAATGAAGCCGCTGTTCTTCGCGTTCGGCGCATCTGCGGCAGGCACTATATATTCGCTCGGCTACACGCTGCTTATAGGTATAATACTCAACTTTGTATTCGGCATATTCTGTTCACGACTTATGCTCGCATCGCTTTCAAAGTTCAAGGTATTCAGAAAGCACGCGCTGTATAACGGTGTTGCACCCAAAAAGAAGCAGCGCACACTTAATGTTAACAAGCACGCTGTAAAATTCTATGTATTCTCGGGCATAATGATCGCCGCATTCATAGTAATTACTCTTGTAAGAGGCGTGAACGTTGCAGTAGAGTTCGAGGGCGGTACTATTATAGAATACAACTACAGCGGAACGATAAATACAAGCGCAGTTGCACAGGCTGTTAAAGAAGTTTCCGGCGAGGACGTTACCGTTACCACGGGCGAGAACATGGCTGACAACTCGACCACTGTAAAGCTTACGTTTTCTTCAAAAGAGGGTATCTCGTCAGAAAAGCAGCTTGCCGTTAAAGAAAAGCTTATGGAAACATTTGCAGACAATAACTTAGAGCTTTTGAGTTCTACCGATGTTGCTGCATCAAACGGCAAGGAGTTCTTCTTCAAATGCCTTGTTGCCGTAATATTCGCCGCGATAGTAATGGTAATTTATATCGGCTTCAGATTCAAAAATATCGGCGGTCTTTCGGCAGGCTGTATGTGCGTTGCCGCGCTTGTGCACGATATGATATTCGTTTACGGCGCGTTCGTGATATTCGGATACAGCATAGATTCAAACTTTATAGCCGTTTTGCTGACTATTCTGGGTTACTCTATCAACGCAACGATAATTATCTACGACAGGATACGCGAAAACAGAAAGCTGCTCGGCGCTAAAGCTGAGATAGGCGCGCTTGTTGACAAGAGCGTTACAGAAACTCTCGGAAGATCCATACACACCACTGTTACTACCGTTTCGGCTATGGTAACAGTGTGCATAGTTTGCTACCTGTGGGGAATATCTTCAATAATGAGCTTCTCGCTGCCTATAATCGTCGGCATGATATCGGGCGTTTACTCGTCCAACTGCATAGCTCCTACCCTGTGGGTAAAATGGCAGCGCCACGTTCAGAAGAAAAACAATTCTAAACGCCCTGCAAAGGCACGTAAACAAGGTGCATAAAATATAAATATAGATATAAAAATATTCTTATCCCGAACAGACCTGAATTTACGTTTGTTCGGGATATTTTTTTCGCTCGCCGCGTTAAATATTTTTACTATACCACTTGCGATTTAGTTGTTTGAAACAAAAAATCCGCCGTTATTTGTATACGATTACAAAAATTTTCGCTTGTGATTGACTTTTAAAGCAAAATGTGTTATTCTAATTGTGAGTAAACGGCGTGTGCCAAAGGCTGCCGTTTTATATTGCTGAATATAAAAATTAAAAACTAAAAACTAATGAAAGGTGGTTTTACAATGCATAATGCAAAGAAAATTCTTGCCTGTGCCATGGCAGTGCTTTTGTGTGCAGGCGTAGTCGGCTGCGGAGACTCATCAAGCTCCAGCAGTTCACATGTTGACCAGATACAGGTCACCCTCCCTGAAAGCGTTGACCCCAATGACGAAAGCACACTTACCGTTTCGGACATACCAGAGGGAGAACCTACGGAGCTTGACTGGCTGTCTTACTGGGATATAAATCCGGAGGAAGGAAACCCCGAAAAGAGATCGGAACTACAGCTGTTTGAACAGAAGGGCGGTTCGATACATTATTCAAGAGTACGTTCCGATGCCAAGTATGAAAAACTCGCGAGCCGTCTTATGTCGAACGACCCCCCCGATATGTGGTGGTATGAACAGGCTATGGACTTCCCTGCAAACTGCCTGCAAAATATGTTCCAGCCTATTGACGATCTGGTAGACTTTGATACTCCGCTTTGGAGCGACGTTAAGGAAAAGGCTGACGAATATACCATAGACGGAAATCACTTTGTTGCACCTGTAAAGTTCAACTTCCAGGGCATAATTACATACGATAAGGACAGGGTAGAAGAACTAGGCTTTGATGATCCGTATGAAATGTATCTTAACGATGAATGGGACTGGAACGCTCTTGAAGAGATATGCAGAGCGTGGGTAGATACTTCTACCGAAGAAGAACCGAGAATAGGTCTTAACGGCTGGTTCCACAACTTTATATTCGCTTCCACCGGTGAAACGGTAATTATGCGCGATGATGCAACTGGTCAGTATGTAAACAACATAGACAGCGCAAATCTTGAAAGAGCCGCAAACTGGCTGTACAATATGTCCAAGGACGGTCTTATAGACAACAAATGGATAGAGGGCGCGCAGAACGCCTTCAATGAAGGATATCTGTTCTACTCCATGGGTCCGTGGGCATCTATTGACTCACACACACCGGGCGACGGCGCAAACTGGGCTAACGTACCTATCCCGCGCGATCCTAACTCCGACAAGCTGTATGCTAAACTTGATACCGTTGCATATATGTGGATAAAAGGCTCTACAAAGTCTGCCGCTATGAAGACATGGCTGGAGTGCGCTAAGATAGTTGCCACCGACCCGGCTATAATAGAGCAGGATAAGGCCAAGTTCTTTGTAAACAACCCCAACTGGACCGACGAGATGTACGAGCTTGCTTACAATCCTATGGCTAACGACAAGATAACCGTTATAACCGACCCCGGCTACGGTATATCAACGTTGCTGTCCGATCAGGATTCCGCTACCAACGACTCCAAGGAAGCCGTTATACAGCTGGTATATTCTTCTGTCAGCAAGACCGACGAAGCAGGCTCTCAGCTTACATGGGCTGTTGTAAGGGATATGTACAACAACACGATAAATTCCGAGCTTGCTATATTCAACGACAAACTTGCAAACTATTCGCTCGGCGGCGCTTACACCCCTGCCGAGGACACCGGTTCTGCTGCTGAATAATAAGCATTTAAATACAATTATCACCGACGTGCAAAAGCGTCGGTGATTTTTTATCTGTTCGGCAAAAGAGGCATATTGCTGCGGTATATCCTGTCAACGCCGCCGCGTATCACTTCACATTCCGAGAAAAATTCGTCGTTATCCTTTCTGTAAAGATATTCAATGCGCGCCACAGCATCTCCTATGCCGCTGACCGTCTCGGCGCTTTCAAAAAATGCCGCAGTAGATGCCATGCTCTCCCAGTATGAGCATAGTTCTTCGATAGCTTTTTCGGTATCGGGCGAGCGCGTTTCTGCAAGCGACTGCGCCCTGTCAATAATGGTGTTCATGCGTTTGCTGCACGCGCCAAGGTACACAGACCACCCCACGCCAAATATGAATATCACCGCTAAGATACCACAGCACAGCCATACTCTTTTCATGCTTTTACCCCTTTTCTTTTTCGATTATCTTGTAACTTCCGTCTGAACTCGCCGTCATGAGGAACACCTCATGTGGCGATATTTTTTTATCTTTGAGAATGTTTTTCAGCCATTCTTCCGAAAGTTTAAGATATGCAAGCGAGCGTTTCACAACATCGCCGTCGTCTATCACCACCTGCGGAGGATCACCCGAGGGCTGCGATTTTTCGCCGTTTACCGGCTGTTTTGCAGATTTTAAAAACGCGCTTACCGCTCCCGTGGTCTCTATTACCGCATACTGAACCTCCGATATATCAAATATTCCCTGCGAGCGCAATGCCTCCAGAACGTCGTCGGCAGTATAGCGAAGTTCATTTAGCTGTTTTTGGTCGAGCACACCGTCCGAAATGATTATCTTCGGGCTGCCCGATACCATTCTTCGCAGTTTGCGCGATTTAAGCGTTGCCGCGGACATCAAAACGTCAAGGCACACAAGCGTTAATATCGGCACAATGCCAAGCAGCATAGGCGTGCCGGGGTCTTCGATAGGCAAAGTTGCGATATTTGAGATAAGAATAGTTATAACAAACTCCGACGGCTGTAATTCACCCAACTGCCGTTTTCCCATAAGGCGTATCGCGAACACTACAAGTATATACAAAAGCACTGCCCTTAAAAATACGATAAGCAATTAAAACGCTCCTTTCAGATCACTAGTATTTTTCCGCGAATGGTGCAAATAATACATTACATAGAAAATACAGTCAACACAAAAATGAAAGGAGAATTTTTATGCCTTGCTTTCCCGACTATTCTAATTATGAAAATATAAAAATAGCTTCTTCCCTGGAAAAAGCCCTGCTAGATCTTCGCTCTATAATGGGCGGAACTATGGATCTTAACATTATGGAAGTACTGGTGAGCGGTCACAAGTGCGCTGTGGTGTCTATCGAGAACATGACGTCTACCGACATAATGACCGAGCTTTTGTTTCAGCCGCTGACCTCTTTGCAGCTTGGTGAAAATTCCAAGCCGCAGGATATTGCCGACTGGCTTACAAAATGCAGCCTGCTCTCCGCCGAGAGACGCACCTGTTTTGACTACGGCGAGGCTGTAACGCAGCTGTTTTCGGGTTTTGCACTGGTTTTGGTAAACGGACTTGCAAGCGGCTATCTTTTCGGCATACAGGGCTTTGACAAACGTGCGATAGACGAGCCAACGAGCGATCTTAACGTTCTGGGCGGCAGAGACGGATTTATAGAAGTTTTGCGCACCAACGTATCACTGGTGCGTAGGCGGCTGAAAACTCCATGTCTGCGTTTTGAACTGTCAAAAATAGGTACAAAAAGCAAGACCGATGTTTGCATCGTTTATATGGCCGACCGCTGCTCTTCGGAACTTGTGGACTCGGTGCGGCAGAGGATAAGCTCGATAAAGCTTGAAACGGTACTGAGCAGCGGATATATAATGCCCTACCTTATGAAAAGCAGCAAGAGCATTTTTACCGATGTGCAGTCTACTGACAGACCTGATGCATTCGCTGCAAAGCTGTGCGAAGGCAAGGTGGGCATTATAATAGACGGCACGCCTTTCACGCTGCTAGTGCCGACATTTTTTATAGAAAACTTCAACACCGTTGACGACTACGCCAACCGACCATACTATGCGACATATATACGCTGCATAAAATATATCGCTTTTATACTGGCAGTGCTGCTGCCGGGCGTGTATGTTGCGCTGGCAACTTTTCATTCTGAAACTTTTTCATACAAGCTGCTTTTGAGCCTTGTCGTTTCGGAGGAATCCACACCATATCCGCTGGTATTTGATGTTGTTATAATAACGCTTATGTATGAGATACTGCGCGAGGCAGGCATACGTCTGCCGAAAACCGTGGGCGGCGCGGTATCTATAGTGGGCGGCTTGATCATAGGCGATGCGGCTGTGAACAGCGGACTTATATCCGCTCCTATCCTTATAATACTGGGTCTTACGGCAACTTCTTCATTCGTTATACCAAACCTCAATCAGCAGACATCCGTACTTCGCATGATAATGATAATAGCAGGCGGCGTGGCAGGCCTTTACGGAATAACTCTGGTATCTGCCGCAGTGCTTGCAAACGCCTGTGCGCTTTCTGACAACGGTATTCCTTATACCGCGCCCGTAACGCCGTTTTTCAAGTCGGGCTTTAAAGATATACTCATGAGGGCAGGCTTCAAAAGACTTGAAAAAACGCAGACTTTGGTAAGCGATTTCAGGGCAAGCGAAAACAATACCGAGGAGGCATAAAAATGAAAAAACCGCACGCAATATCTGCTTCCCAGCTTATATGCCTGTTGTTGGTGGGCAGGCTGTTCATAATGATGACATACTCTCCGGCAGGCGGCGACAACACGCTGATAACCATTATCGGCGGACTTATAACCAACGCGGCTTTGGCAGCGGTAATGCTATTCCCGCTTCTTTTGCTGAAAAAATTTCCCGATAAAAATGCCGTGCAACTGGGGTACTGCGCCGCAAAACCGGTGGGCATAACGCTTTCGGTCATATATACCGCATTTTTAGCATGGGCGACAGTAAAAACTATGTGCGATTTTTCGCAGTTTATAACGTTTGCGTTCCCGATATTTACCGCCAAACGAGTTATAGTTATATTCATGGCTGCAACGGCACTTTATATCTCAACACTGGGTATAGAGCCTATTGCGCGCAGCGCCGCTGTAGTAACGGTTCTGTTCTTTATAATGCTGATAACGGTACTTCTCGGCACAAGTGGAGAGATAGACATTCACAACCTTAACATCTCTATAGAAGACCCTTTGGGCGGCATAATAAAAAGCTCTTTTGGCTCGTTTGCCAGAAACTCGGAGCTTATTTTAGCCTGCCTGCTTTTGCCCAAGCTGCGTTCAAAGCAGTGCGGCGCGGTTTACGGCTACATTACCATAAAATATGTAGTGGTCGCTTCTATAGCTTTTCTATGCTCTGCAATACTCGGCGATTTCGCATACTCTTCTCCCCTTCCGTTTTTTCATTTAAGCTCATATTCAAACACATCTGTAATAGCGCGCTTCGATTCGCTTTTTCTTATACTGTGGACATTCTGCGCCGTTACAAAGCTTTCGCTGTGCATATACCTTGCAGGAGAATGTATCAAATGCATATCGCCGAAGATAAAACCGTTTTATGCTACTTTGCCGGTAACTGTCGCCGCGCTGATATGCTCGGTATTTATAATAATGTATTACGATATTACAAAGGCTGAAAACGAGTATATATGGTCGGGTGTAATAATACTTCTCGCGGCTGTTATACCGGCGCTGCTGCTTATTTTGCCGAAAGAAAAGCGCAGCAAAAAGGAGGCATCATCATGATCATGAAAATTAAACGTTTGCTGACACTGCTTCTGACTGTGGCAGTTGCTTTTACAATGTGTTCCTGCTCGTCTATAGTTGAACTTGAAAAACAGGCTATAATTTCGGCGGTGGGCATTGACAAGGGAGAAAACAAAAAATTCAAGGTCAGCGCGCAGGTGTTCCAGTCAATGGGGGCAGGCTCTTCAACGCCCGTTGACAGCAGCCAGACAAACACTATCATAGTTTCAGCCGAGGGCGACACCGTGGCACAGTGCATGAACGACATATCATACACTTTGGGCAGGGATATAAACATCGGACACAGCAAATTTATCGTAATAGGCAAAGATGCGTTGAGCATACCTTTCTCTGAAAGCCTTGATTACTTTTTGCGCAGTGAACAGACTTACCTTGGCGTGCCTGTAATTAGCAGCAAAACCACCGCGCGCGATATTCTTGATGTTAAGCTGAAAAACGAGGTGGAGACCGCTATTGCAGTTGAGAACATCATACGCACGGCTGTTGAAAACGGCAACGCGCTGGAAACAGACCTTCTAAGTATAGCAAATTCAGTTACCGCCGCCCTGCCGATAGTGGAAGCACAAAATCCACCCAAGAAAGACGACAAGGAAAAGCAGGAAAACTCCGAAGAAGAAGATACCAAGCTGGTATTCAGCGGAACACAGATAGTTCACGACGGAAAGATAGTATACACCGCCACGGCAGAAGAAACTATGGCGTACTGCTGGCTGGAGGGAAAGCTTGACAAGGCGCAGCTTTGCCTTGCGCAGAGCCCTCAGCATCTCAACGTGAACGTTACGCTGATACGCCGCTCGGCTACAATTCGCAAGATAAACGGCGAATATGTCATGATATACAAAATACGCGCTAAAGTAAAGCTTCTTGACAGCTTTAAGCCTATCTCAAACGGCTGCGAGATATGCATGGCAACAAAACAGCAGCTGGAAGAGATGTGTTCAGAAGCATTTGCAAAGCTTACCCTCTGCCCGAACGGCGATTTTATAGGCGTTGAAAGAATAGCAAGAAGCGTTTACCCGGTCGCTGCACTGCATGACGACAATATATTTGAAAACTGCGGCATTTCGGTAGAGGTAGAATGTGCTGCCGATAAATAGCGCGTTCGTGAGGCATTATTGGGTAATAAGACCATAAGCACGGGCGGAATATAAGCAATAGTTACAAAAATATTGCTCGGCTATTGCAAACGCAGCCTTTGTGTGTTATAATTGTTGTATGTAACTTTGACGGAAAGAGAGCGTGGTTCTTTTATGATAAAAATCAACGATCACATAGGCTGTATAGAGCTTTCTTCAAACTATCTCAAAAAGCTCATAGCAAAGACCGCTGCAAGCTGCTTCGGCGTGGTAGGTCTGAACAGCTGTTCGGCTGTGCAAGGCATACGCTCGCTGCTGGGAAGCGAATCTGCCGACAACGGTGTGATGATCCGTCAAAACAGCAATAAGCTGACTATAGACCTGCATATAACGGTATCTTACGGGGTGAACATCGCCGCAATAGTTGACAGCATCATAAACAAGGTGCGCTTCACTGTTGAGGAGAGCGCCGGTATAGAAGTATCTAAGATAAACGTTTTTGTTGACGCTATGCAGGCGTGATTTGGGAGGATAACATCGTGATAGACGGAAAGCTTCTGCGTGACGCGATCATCAGCGGCGCACATTCTATAGCAAACAAGAAAAAATCGGTAGACGAGCTGAACGTTTTCCCCGTTCCCGACGGAGATACCGGAACTAATATGTCTATGGCTATCGGCAACACACTTTCGGAACTCAAAATCATGCACGACGACGTTACCGTATCCGAAGTAGCATCGTCTGCCGCTTCGGCTCTGCTGAGGGGCGCAAGAGGAAATTCGGGCGTTATACTTTCGCTTATATTCCGCGGCTTTGCAAAGGGTCTTGCTGACAAGAAAGAGGCAAACTGCGACGACATAACGCTGGCACTGGGTCTAGGCGTTGAAAATGCCTACAAGGCGGTAATGAACCCGACAGAGGGTACTATTTTAACCGTTGCAAGAATGGGCTATGAAAAGGCAAAGTCTTTAAGCGGCACTGTTACAGACGAGGTGCAGCTATGGGAAGAGATATGTAAGGAATGTAAAACGGCTCTTGACAACACGCCGAACCAGCTGGCTGCTCTTAAAAAAGCAGGGGTTGTAGATGCAGGCGGTCAGGGACTGCTGATAATATTCGAGGCTATGCTGCAAGTGTTCAAGGGCGGTGAGATAGTTCAGCCGCTTTCGCAGGACAGCAAAAAAGCCGTTACCGTTGAAACTTTCGCGTCTACAGTGGGCGACTTTGACGAGGTGATAAACTTCACTTACTGCACTGAAATGCTCATCACCAAAGACGAGGGCTGCGACGACACCAGCAAACTGAGGGCGTATCTTGAAACGATAGGCGACTGCGTTGTTGTGGTAGACGACGACGAGATAATAAAAGTACACGTTCACACCAACGACCCCGGCAAGGCTATACAAAAGGGTCTTGAATTTGGCAGCATAAACCTGCCGAAGATAGAGAACATGAAAATGCAGCACAAGCAGCGCAAGCAGGACGCCAAACAGGAGTTTGTTCCTGCAAACCCCGAGAACGACTACGGTTTTGTATCGGTGGCGGCAGGCGCGGGGATAGAGAGTATGTTCCGAGATATAGGCGTTGACTGCATCGTAAGCGGCGGACAGACCATGAACCCCTCTACCGACGACATTTACGCTGCTATATGCTCCACGCCGGCAAAGACTGTGTTCGTTATGCCGAACAACAAAAACATCATCATGGCGGCAGAGCAGGCTGCAAAGCTTGTAAGCGACAGAAAGGTATGCGTTTTGCAGACGAGGACCATTCCGCAGGGGCTTTCGGCAATGCTGGCATTTGACCCCGGCGAAGACTTTGTTGCCAACCGCAACGCTATGACGGAGGCTCTTAACAACGTTGCGACGGGACAGCTCACATTTGCGGCGAGGGATTCGGAATTTGAGGGGCGCGCAATAAAGAAAGGCGAGATACTTGCTATTGAAAACGGCAAGCTTGCGTTTACAGACAAAGACCTTGCAAAGGCAAGCTACAAGCTCACCAAGCGAATGGTAAAGGGTGACAGTTCGTTCATCACCGTAATATATGGCGCGGACGTAAACGAGGATATGGCTCAGGCGCTCGCGGCGCAGCTGCAAGGCAAGTACCCCGACATCGAGGTAAATGTGGTCAGCGGCGGTCAGCCCGTGTATTATTACATTATTTCGGTAGAATAGCATTTGAACATATAAACGACCCTCGAGCATACGGCTCGGGGGTTTTTGTATACAAATTATTTTCCTTATTTTGTGCAATTTCTACAAAAAAGGCATATAACCGCAAAATGTTAGTTTAAAATCCTTGACTTGTCGAATAAAAGGAAGTATCATATATTTAGGAAAATTTTGTAGAAAGAAGGCAGTAAATATGGCAAAACTTAATAAACGCACGCAGCGTGTGATAATACTTTGTGCCGCTTTTGTAATGACAGCAGCCGTTATAACTGCAATAGTTCTTGCCGTTGCTATAAACAAAAAGAGCAAGACAGAAGAGCAGAACAAACTGGAATACAAAACGCTTGCAGAGGTTCTGGCAGAAGCGCCCGATGCTTTGGGCAAAACCTATGATAACATGACCTTGCCGGAAAGTGTTTCACTGCCCTCGCCCGAAAAGCTGCACACTATGAGCGTTGACTATTCGGTAGAGCACATCACAGAAGAACAGCTGAAGCAAAAGTGTATAGACACCGCAAAGTATATGAACGGCGAGCAGTTCGATGCGGATAAGGTAACTATTGAAACATACGGAAGCGGACGTTTTGACTGCTTGTATATGGCGGAAGAATCAGACAAAGAAAATTACGATTACAATATAAAGCTGGAAAATTCGGGCGGCTGCCTGATATGGGAGCCTGATATTATAAGCGGCGAAGCCGGTGATGTAATACTCGCAGCTGATATTGCAAAAGCATACACAGCCGATGATGACGGACTGGAGAGCGCTGTGGGCGACTTGGCAGGGAATGACTATACCGCAAAACAGGCTTTGGAATTTGCACAAAAAACTCTTGACAACGTGCTGCCCCTGTGTGCCGATCAATACGAAATAAGGCCGGTTATAGTGTGTATTCTTAATAATGAATATGACGAGCATCAGTCATTTTTGGTGCGGTTCGCTTTGTGCACCGACGGCATTGAATTTGACCTGACAGATACTGCTAATGTAGGCGGCGCGAGTATGATATTGAACTATGCAGATGTTGTCATCACCCATCCCGACATTGTTACCCAAATATACTGTTATACATATACACGCGGTATAGAAAAAGCAGAACTTGAAGATAAGTATATAACGCTGGATTCTGCGCTGCGCCATGCAAGTATTGAGTTTGCGCCGTATTTTACAAACGCTGTTACGGATATAAATATTGTTTATGCTCTGCCAAGCTTTCCCGAAAGTTCAGCAGAAAATGAGGAAACCGAGCATGACGAATACAGACCGATGTGGCGGCTTTCATTGGACGAGCCAAACAACCTAAAAATACGATGCATATATATAGATATGGTGACAGGCAATCTTATCTATGACCCGTGCGACGGCACACTTATTACAGACAAAGACAAAACGTAATCGGGCGAAGAATGATACACAGCACAAAAAGACTCATTTATGGGTCTTTTTTTGTTTGCAAGAAAAAATATCAAAAAAATTTTAAAAAAGCCTTGACAAACTCTCGTTTGTGTGTTATCATAAACTTGTAAAGGAAGTTATATAACAAACTTATCAAGTTACGGATAAAGGCGGCGATAGTTTTGAGCAAAAGTATGTACAGTCTTATCCTTACCGACGAGGTAATAGACAGGATAGACCGCATTGCAAAGCTGCAAGGCAAAAGCAGGAGCGGACTTATTGACCAGATACTGGCGCAGTACGTTTCGATGACAACGCCCGAACAGCGCATAAAAAACCTGTATGAACTTATGCTGGGGCAGATGCAGCGTTTCAGCGACGAGTTTCGTTTTCTTACCGATCAGGGCGACCTGACGGCTGTATCAGCGCTGAAATACAAGTACAACCCCACAATAAGATACAGCGTGATACTTTACCGCGAGGTGGGGCAGTATCTCGGTGAGCTGAGAGCCACGCTGAGAACGCAGAATGCCGCGCTTTTGGGCGAATACACGAGCTTTCTGCGGCTGTGGAACGAAATAGAACGCGGCGTGACGGATAGTGAAGTGCAGGCGCAGTTAAAGGGCGGCACATACCGCAGGCTGCTGAAAAAACAGGGCGGCGAGCCCGAAGAAATTTCAAAGGCAATTACAGACCACATAACGACATTCAACGACTGCTTCAAGCTGTACCTTTCAGACGGTGGCAGCGAAAAGGCGGTCGGCGAAATAACAAAGAAATACATTGAATATTGCGAAAGGGGCGTTTTACTATGAACATTCAACAATACACACAAAAATCGCGCGAGGCGTTGGCGGCGGCTAATTCTCTCGCAGGCGAGTATTACAACAACAGTATAGAACCCGAACACATCGTTTACACGCTGCTCTCTCAAAGCGACGGACTTATACCGCAGATGTTGAGCGGTATGGACATCGAGCCGCAAAGCATGGCGAAAGACGTTTTGGACGTTATAAACGCCATGCCGAAAGTAACAGGCTCGGGCAGGCAGGCTGACAGTATGTATATCTCTGCAAAGCTGAATGACATTTTTGTGCTTTCGGAAAGCATCGCAAAGCAGATGAAAGACGACTTTGTTTCGGTAGAGCACATAATGCTTGCCGCAATTGAAAAGCCTACCGACAAGCTGAAAGAGATATTTAAGCGTTACGCGCTGACATATGACAAGTTTATTGAAAAGCTGGCGCAGGTGCGCGGCTCGGCAAGGGTTACGACCGACACGCCCGAGGATACCTATGATGTTTTGAAAAAGTACGGTCAGGAGCTGGTGGAGCTTGCTAAGAACAACAAGCTTGACCCGGTTATAGGCAGAGACAACGAGATACGAAACGTTATCCGAATACTTTCGCGAAAGACAAAAAACAACCCCGTGCTGATAGGCGAACCGGGCGTTGGCAAGACTGCCATCGCAGAGGGCTTGGCACAGAGGATAGTGCGCGGCGATGTACCCGATAATCTTAAAAACAGAAAGGTATTTTCGCTGGACATGGGAGCTCTTATTGCAGGCGCTAAGTATCAGGGCGAGTTTGAAGAACGTCTGAAAGCGGTATTGCAGGCAATAAAGCAAAGCGACGGTCAGATAATTCTGTTTATTGACGAGCTTCACACGATAGTCGGCGCAGGAAAAACGAGCGGCGCTATGGACGCAGGCAACCTTTTGAAACCCATGCTGGCGCGCGGCGAACTTCACTGCATAGGCGCAACTACTCTTAACGAATACAGGCAGTATATTGAAAAAGATGCGGCTTTGGAACGGCGTTTTCAGCCTGTTATGGTAGATGAGCCGACCGTGGAAGATACGATATCTATTTTAAGAGGTCTTAAAGAAAGGTATGAGGTATTCCACGGCGTAAAGATTCAAGACGCGGCTATAATAGCGGCTGCAACTCTTTCTAACAGGTACATCACCGACAGATTTCTGCCCGACAAGGCTATAGACCTTATAGATGAGGCGTGCGCACTTATCAAGACGGAAATGGACTCTATGCCTTATGAGCTTGACGATATTTCAAGAAAGATAATGCAGCACGAGATAGAAGAAGCAGCCCTTAAAAAGGAAAGTGACAAACTTTCGCAGGAGCATTTGCAGGAGATACAAAAAGAGCTTGCCGATATGCGCGAGCAGTTTAATGAAATGAAAGCCCGTTGGGAGAACGAAAAAAGCGGTATATCATCTTTGCAGAAGATACGCGAAGAGATAGAAAGCGTGAACGCTCAGATAGAGCAGGCACAGCGTGAGTACGATCTTGAAAAGGCGGCAGAACTGAAATACGGCAGACTTCCCACCCTAAAAAAGCAGCTGGAAGAAGCCGAGGCAAAGGCTGAAAACGACAAGGGCAAGTCCGACAGCCTGCTCCGCGACAAGGTAACAGAAGAAGAGATAGCTAAAATTATCTGCCGCTGGACTGGCATACCCGTTGCCAAACTTATGGAGGGCGAGAGAGAAAAGCTTTTGAACCTTGAAAACATTCTGCACGAGCGCGTTATAGGTCAGAACGAAGCTGTCACAAAGGTATCGCAGGCGATACTGAGGGCGCGCGCAGGCATTGCAAACCCCGACAGACCTATAGGATCGTTTATGTTCTTAGGACCTACGGGGGTTGGCAAGACCGAGCTTGCAAAAACTCTGGCGCAGGCGCTTTTTGATGACGAGAAAAACATAGTGCGCATCGATATGAGCGAATATATGGAGAAATTTTCGGTAAGCAGGCTTATAGGCGCGCCCCCGGGATATGTGGGCTACGAGGAGGGCGGACAGCTTACCGAAGCGGTAAGGCGCAAACCGTACAGCGTTATTCTCTTTGACGAAATAGAAAAGGCGCACCCCGACGTTTTCAACGTGCTGTTGCAGGTGCTTGATGACGGCAGGATAACCGACTCGCAGGGCAGGACGGTGGACTTCAAAAATACCGTTATCATACTGACCTCCAACCTCGGCTCGGACATAATTCTTGACGGCATAACCGCTGACCACGAGATCTCGCCCGAGGCAAAAGAGCAGGTAACGCAGCTCCTCCGCCGCTCGTTCAGACCCGAATTTCTCAACCGCCTTGACGAGATAGTGTTCTACAAGCCGCTGGCAAAAAACGAAATAACCTCAATAATCGACCTTATAATAGCGCAGCTAGGCAAACGGCTGGAGGAAAGAAGGCTGTCGCTTAAAGTTACCGACCGCGCAAAGCAGGCTATCTTAGATGAGGGTTATGATCCGATATACGGCGCACGCCCGCTGAAAAGGCTGATACAAAGCCGCGTTGAAACGCTTATAGCAAAGAGCATAATAGCAAACGACGTCGCGCCCGATACTGTGTTCACCGTGGACTATGACGGAGAGTATAAAGTATCGTTTGAGTAAATATATAATACCATTTGTAAAATAATTGTAAATACTATTGACTTCTCCTCCAAAAAGTATTATAATAGCCGTAGAGTATAAACTTTACGGCTTACTTTTTTGTGGGGAGTATATTTATGAAAGAATTATTTATGCCGTTTATAGTAATGCTTTTGCCGGTATGCATGATAATTTTCGGCATAGTGTTTATGAAACATCCGCCTGCAAAGACAAATAACATATACAGCTACAACACGAGAATGGCAATGCAAAACGACGAAACATGGCGGTTTGCACATTTTTACAGCGGCAGACTTATACTCATATTCGGCATATTCTCAGCGGTGGTAACCGTAATAATAATGATATATGTAGTTATGCATATGCCAAACAAAATATCCGACATAGGCACAGCCCTTTCGCTTGCGCAGATCTTACCGCTTCTGATAGTCATGCCGCTGACAGAAAGCGCTTTGAAACGCAGGTTTGACAGCGACGGCAACAAGCGCAAATAAAACAAGGTCTGCCACTGCTTTGGTGACAGACCTTGTTGTTATTCTTCGTCTATGGTTGATATGCAGAGAGTCATTTCTTCAAGCACATCTAAAAGCACCTTTACGGTGTCCAGTGCCGTGAATATTGCAACGCCGTTTTCTACAGCGCAGCGGCGTATCTCATAGCCGTCCGTCAGGTGTCCTGCCGAGCTCATGTCGCGCGTGTTGATAACATACTTGATATATCCCGAGCGCATACCCTGTAGTATCTCATCGCTGCCCGAGCTTATCTTCTGCTTTTCACGCGTACGTATGCCGTGTTCACGCAGGAAAACAGCCGTGCCGTGCGTTGCCTCGATATTGAAACCGAGGTGGTAAAATCTTCTCACAAGCTCTAAAGCCTCTTCCTTGTCCTTGTCGGCTATGGTAACAAACAGCGTGCCGTAGTTTGAAAGCTTCATGCCCGAGGATTTCAGCGCTTTGTACAGCGCTCTTGTCAGCTTTTTGTCGTAGCCTATCGCCTCGCCCGTTGATTTCATTTCTGGTGACAGATACGCGTCAAGACCGTTGAGCTTTGAGAACGAGAACGCAGGCGCTTTTACATACCAGCGTTTCTTTTCGGGTGGGAAAAGTACGTTTATCCCCTGCTCTTTCAGCGACTTGCCGAGTATCACAAGCGTACCTATGTCTGCAAGGCTGTAGCCTGTTGCCTTTGAAAGGAAAGGCACAGTTCTTGACGAGCGCGGATTTACCTCTATTATATAAACGTCCTCGTTTTTATCAACTATGAACTGTATGTTGTAAAGACCCACAATGCCTATGCCGAGCCCCAGCCGTTTGGTGTAGTCAAGAATGGTGTCTTTTACTTTTTGTGAGATAGAGAACGTCGGGTATACGCTTATCGAGTCGCCCGAGTGTATTCCCGTTCTTTCTACAAGCTCCATTATGCCTGGCACGAACACGTCTTTGCCGTCGCACACGGCGTCTACCTCAACTTCTTTGCCCTCTATGTACTTGTCAACAAGCACGGGTTTGTCCTCGTCTATCTCAACGGCGGTTTTAAGGTATGTTTTCAGCATATCCTCGTTTGAAACTATCTGCATAGCCCTGCCGCCCAGAACATAGCTCGGTCTTACCAGAACGGGGTAGCCTATCCTTGCGGCGGCTGCAATTCCTGCGGGTATGTCTGTTACTGCTTCTCCCGGCGGCTGAGGGATATTAAGCTCTTCCAGCACCTTTTCAAACGAGTTGCGGTTCTCCGCTCTCTCAATAGCCGCAAAGTCGGTGCCGATTATCTTTACGCCCCTTTTCATCAAAGGTTCTGCAAGGTTTATGGCGGTCTGTCCGCCCAAAGATGCTATTACACCGAACGGCTTTTCAAGCTCTATAACATTCATAACGTCCTCTACCGTCAGCGGCTCAAAGTACAGTTTGTCGCTGGTTGTGTAGTCGGTAGAGACCGTTTCGGGGTTGTTGTTTATAATGATAGCTTCATATCCGAACTTCTTTATTGTAGATACCGCGTGTACTGTGGAATAGTCAAACTCCACGCCCTGACCTATTCTTATAGGGCCCGAGCCCAGCACTATTACTTTCGGCTTGTCTGAAACTATAGACTCATTCTCGTCCTCGTAGGTCGAATAGAAGTATGGTATATAGCTTTCAAACTCGCTGGCGCAGGTGTCTATCATCTTGTAAACGGGGAACATTTTCAGCTTTTTGCGCAGCTGGTAAACGTCTTCCTCGCTGCACTCCCACAGAGAGGCTATATACTTGTCCGAAAAGCCCATTTTCTTAGCTTCGTAAAGCACTTTTTCGTCGAACTTGTTTTCTATTATGTCGCGCTCAAACAGCACGATGTTCTCTATCTTGTTGAGGAACAGCATATCTATCTGCGTGATGTCGCATATTATGCCAAGGTCAACGCCTTTCCACATAAGCTGAGATATCGCGTATATCCTGTCGTCCGTGCCGAGTTTTATGTAGTCCAGAAGCTCCTCTATAGTGTAGCTGTCAAACTTCTTGCTGTGCAGGTGGCAAAGACCTATTTCCAGTGAACGTATCGCTTTCAGCAGACTTTCCTCGATAGTCCTGCCTATGCTCATTACCTCGCCGGTGGCTTTCATCTGCGTGCTTAAAGTGTTAGATGCCATTGTGAACTTATCAAACGGGAAACGCGGCATTTTCGTTACAACATAGTCGAGCGTAGGCTCAAAGCTGGCAGGGGTGTTGGCTATCTGTATCTCGTCAAGCGTAAGACCCGTTGCGATCTTAGCTGAAACCCTTGCTATCGGGTAGCCGCTGGCTTTTGATGCAAGCGCAGACGAGCGCGAAACTCTCGGGTTTACCTCTATAAGATAGTAGCTGAACGAATGCGGGTCAAGCGCGAACTGCACGTTGCAGCCGCCCTGTATCTTCAGCGCGCGTATTATCTTCAGCGCCGAATCACGCAGCATATGATACTCTTTGTTTGTAAGGGTCTGGCTGGGGCAGACAACAATAGAGTCGCCCGTGTGTATGCCGACAGGATCGACGTTTTCCATATTACAGATAGTTATCGCGGTGTCGTTCGCATCACGCATTACCTCATACTCTATCTCCTTGTAGCCCTTGATAGATTTTTCAACAAGGCACTGCGAAACAGGCGAGAGCGCAAGCGCATTTTTCAGTATCACGCGCAGCTCTTCTTCGTTGTCTGCAAAGCCGCCGCCCGTGCCGCCCAGCGTGAAAGCAGGTCTTAATACCACAGGGTAGCCTATCCTCTTTGCTGCTTCAACGCCCTGCTCTATGGTGTTTGCTATCTCTGAGGGCAAAACGGGCTCGCCTAATGATATGCAAAGCTCTTTAAAACGCTCTCTGTCCTCCGCCATATCTATACTTTCAAAGCTAGTACCCAGAAGCTCTACTCCGCATTCATCGAGTACGCCTTTTTTCGCAAGCTGCATGGCAAGGTTAAGTCCCGTCTGACCGCCTATTCCGGGCAGTATGGCGTCGGGGCGCTCGTATCTCAAAATTTTTGCAAGATATTCAAGTGTCAGAGGCTCCATGTAAACTTTATCGGCGATAGACGTATCCGTCATTATAGTTGCAGGGTTGGAGTTTACCAGTATTACTTGATAGCCCTCCTCGCGCAGCGCAAGGCAAGCCTGCGTTCCCGAATAGTCAAACTCAGCCGCCTGACCTATAACTATAGGACCCGAGCCTATGACGAGTATTTTGTTTATATCCGTGCGCTTAGGCATTGTCTTTCGCCTCCTTCATTATATCTATAAACTTCCCGAACAGATATTTGCTGTCCTGCGGGCCGGGCGCGCTTTCGGGGTGGTACTGCACCGAGAACACCTTGTCTTCCTTACATTCAACGCCCTCAACTGTGTTATCGAGCAGATTTATATGCGTAACTTTAAGGCCCGTTCCCTCTACCGACTCGCTTGCTACAGCATAGCTGTGGTTTTGTGAGGTTATCTCCAGCTTGCCCGTTTCAAGGTTCTTTACGGGGTGGTTGCCGCCGCGGTGACCGAATTTCAGTTTGTATGTCTTAGCTCCGTATGCAAGCGATATCATCTGATGCCCAAGGCATATGCCGAATATAGGCAGCTTGCCTTTCAAAGCCTTTACCGTTTCAATAACGGGCTGCACGTCCTCGGGGTCGCCCGGGCCGTTTGAAATAAACAGTCCGTCGGGCTTCATCATTCGGATATCCTCCGCAGATGTGTTCCACGGCACTATGGTAACGTTGCAGCCTATCTGGTTAAGGCTTCTTATGATATTGAGCTTTATGCCGCAGTCTATAGCAACAACGTTATACTTCGGGTTTGAAGTTCTCGAATACCACTTTTTTCGGCAGCTTACCCTGCTTACTGCATCTTTCGGCACGGGGGTATTTTTTATTATCTCCAGAGCCTTTTCGTTGGGGGTATCAATACTTGTAATGCACACCCGTCTGCTGCCGAGATCTCTTATGCTCCTTGTAAGCTTTCTGGTATCTATGCCGCTTATGCCGGGAATGTGGTTTTCTTCCATAGTCTCCGAAAGCGTTTTTGTATACCTGAAATTGCTGGGAAAGTCGTTATATTCCCTTACTATAAGACCGCCGATGGTGGGGCTTTTTGTTTCAAAGTCCTCGTCGGTAATGCCGTAGTTTCCTATAAGCGGATATGTCATAACTACCGCCTGATATGTATACGACGGGTCTGAAATTATCTCCTGATAACCGACCATAGATGTATTGAAAACTATCTCGCACACCGCATCGCAATTGTCGCCGAAGCCGTAACCCTCATAGAAAGAGCCGTCCTCGAGGACTATTTTTCTGTCCTTTTTTCTAAGCATTTTTCAAACCTCCCGATACAATAAAAAAGCCTGCCGCTTAATTTTAAGGAATAGAAATAACTATCCTTACAAAAAAGCGTCAAGCACCGATAACGTATCATATTCATATAAAACAAATGAAGAGGCGAAAATAAAGCACGGTGTTTTTCCCGATGCGCTGTATATACCGCCTGTCTTTGGCGAGAAAAGCTGCCGTGTCATAAATTGCCACCCCGTTTTAACATAATCTAAGCGTCCACAAGCCGCGCACTAACGCTGCCTGATGAACGCCTTTGTTCAAATAAATATTATACAACATTTAAAGCCGCTTGTCAATAGCACAGAGAAATTTTTTACAAATAATAATCTTCAATATTTAAAATGTACCAGTGCCAGCCGACTCTTGCCACATAAACGTCGTAATTATACACCTGCGAGGACTTCTCGCCGCTGAAAGATACCTCTGCCGATACTCTGTAAGCCTCTTTAATGCTTATATCGTCGCCGAAATTGCGCCTGTATTCATCTTCCGAACGAAGTATTTCTTCTGTGGTAAGCTTTTCCTCTCTGCCGCAGGTGACGGTCGCCGTGAAGTTCTCTCCCAGTATCTCGTGATAATCGCTGTAGCTTTCTTTTATAAATGTATCTTTTGAGAGCCCGTTTGCCGAAATATAGTCGTCATAAGTCTCCGCCAGCCCTTTCGGGAACGCTGAAACATACTTGTCGTAGTCGTTTTCGGCAATGGCGGTAAAATAGTTGACTATAGGCTCTGTCTTTTCGCCTGCACCCAGAACGCCTGCACGAAACAGCGACCACACCACAAGCGCTATAATTCCCACAAGCAGAACTATCACTATAACTATCTGCGGAGTTGTCATTTTTTTCTTTTCGCGCTTTGGCGCGGCGTTGCGCTCTTTTTCGCGCTTGGCGGCGTTTTGCTGCCGCTCCTCTTTTCTCTGTTTGTTTGATTTATATTTATCAAACGTTTTTGAACGCTCTACAGGCTTGCCGTAGCCGCATTTGTCGCAGTAGTCGCCTTTGTACTCTGCGCCGCAGCTCTTACAGTATTTTGCCAACAGTGTTTCCCCCTTTTTAAGACTTTCTTAAGTTATTGATATATTGAATGTTAAGAAATAATATGTTATAATCTATAGCAGTGGTTATATTTAGTTTAACTCATTTGAATCGGTTTGTCAATAAATTTTGAAAGGAAGATGACAATGAAGCAAAGGCTCAAAAGGCTTAACCGCGGTATCGTGCTTGGTGTACTGGTTATGTTGGCATTCGCAATATACATAACAGTCGATAACGCCGCATTTAAGTCGAAAGAAAAAGACGAGATAGAAAGTGTCATCAGCGGCTTTGTGAACGATACCGCTCAGGCGTGCGTTTACACGGGCAGCGCTACAGACAAAGATTCTATCCTCAACTTTTACGAAAGGCAGGCAGAGGCAGGCTGCAAAGATGCGCTGAACAAATACTGGGATCATTCGGAGGCTTTGGAAAAGTACAACGAAGCCAGTTTATTCGGAGAATACTATACCACAAAGGACGATATAGTGCAGGAGATAACCCCTTTGAGAGACTACATGGACTACGGCGATAACACACCCTCTATGATGCCATATTATTCTAAAATAGACTGCACTACAACCATTGAAAGCCTTAAACGCAACGGCGCAGGCGCTACCGCAATAATAACCGTCAGGTACGACGCAACGGGAAGCGGTGTTCCGATACTGGTATGCCCTGTAGGCGTAAACTATGTAGAGGCAGGAAGCGGCTCACAGGTGAGCACTTCGGAAAGTTATCGTATAGAACTGTACAAACAGGACGGCGAATGGAAGATCGTCGGTTCTACATGGAATTAAGGAGGCGGCAATATGGAAAACGTAAAAAATGAAGTTGCCGTTTCTATAAAAGGTCTTAACAAGACGATAGGCAAACGGCAGATACTGCACGATATTTCTTTTGACGCATACAGCGGAGAGGTATTCGGCTTTTTAGGACCGAACGGCGCAGGCAAGACTACCACCATTAAAATGATAGTGGGTCTGCTCTCGATAGACAGCGGCGAAATATCGGTGTGCGGCGCGGAGATAAAGAAAGACTTTGAGGGCGCGCTTAAAAACATAGGCGGCATAGTTGAAAACCCCGAAATGTACAAACATCTTACGGGGTATCAAAACTTAGAGCACTACGCGCGCATGAGAGAGGGCATTACCAAAGAGCGCATTGACGAAGTTGTTGCTCTGGTTGGTCTTTCAAACAGGATAAACGAGAAAATATCGAAGTATTCTCTTGGTATGCGCCAGAGGCTCGGCGTTGCGCAGTCTATACTGCACAGACCTAAAGCTTTGATACTTGATGAGCCCACAAACGGCTTAGACCCTGCCGGAATAAAGGAGCTTCGCGATATACTGAAAAAGCTTGCCCATGAAGAGGGCGTGTGCGTTATAGTTTCCAGCCACCTGATGAGCGAAATGGAGCTTATGTGCGACAGGGTGGGAGTTATAGCAAACGGCAGTATGCTGGGCGTATACTCTATAGACGAACTTTTAGCGGCTTCGGCAGGCGCAACGAGCGACTACATAATAGACACCGACGGCGGCGAAAAGGCTGTTGAGATAATAAAGGGCGTTACCGAAAAGGTAAGCCTTACAGATGAAGGTCTTGTGGAGGTCATTCTTGCAAATGAATCTCACCGCGAGGATATAGCGAAGATAAACAAACTGCTTATTGAGGGCGGCGCCGCGGTATACAC
>CANRDG010000004.1 GCA_947629275.1 uncultured Clostridia bacterium
AAGTTTTAGTGAGGGGGCTTGGGGGAAGACCCTTTTCCAAAAGGGTCTCCCCCAACAGCAAGGTAGGTATAGCAAACAAAATTCCGATTTATTCTTCCTCCAAATTTTTCAGAGCTTTTAGTTCGTCCTTGTTCACCCTGATGACGCTGTCCTTGATGACCTGAACGTCCTTTTTGTCCACCGTGACGACTGCGTCGCTCTCCATGCGCACGTGCAGTTTGCCTGTCAGCAGGTTTACGTCCTCAACAGTGCCTTTGCCCTCGGCGGTGCGCACAATAGCCCCTATCTTCGGGGTGCTGCGCAAAAGCTCCGTGTAGCTGTCCTGCTCGTATTTAAGACAGCACATCAGTCTGCCGCACGCGCCCGAGATCTTCGTCGGGTTGAGCGACAGCCCCTGCTCTTTCGCCATTTTTATCGAAACGGGCTGAAACTCGCCCAAAAAGCGCGAACAGCAGTACGGCTGACCGCAAACGCCTATACCGCCAAGCATTTTCGCCTCGTCACGCACGCCTATCTGCCTAAGCTCAATTCTCGTTCTGAATACCGATGCAAGGTCTTTTACCAGCTCGCGGAAATCGACTCTGTTTTCAGCGGTGAAATAGAACAGCAGCTTGTTGTTGTCAAACGTACATTCCACGTCCACGAGCTTCATTTTAAGACCGTGCTTCTCAATTTTCTCCTCGCAGATCTTGAAAGCCTCTTCCTCTTTCTTGTGGTTGTTTTCTACCGTTTTCAGATCTTGCGGCGTTGCAAGGCGCATAACGGGCTTCAGCGGCGCGATTATCTCGCTGTCGTCTATCTGCCGCGGCGCAAGCACAACGTCTCCGCACTCAACACCGCGCGCAGTCTCAACTATGACCTTGTCGCCAAGCTTTATGTTCTTGCCGTCGGGCGCAAAATAGTATACCTTTCCGACACTTTTGAACCTCACTCCGATTATCTCGGTCAAACCTATCACTTTCCTTTCGTGCTTTTTTAGCCTGTTATCTCTTTTATTTCAGCGCACAGCGAACCCATTGCCGCCGGCAGCGATGCGTTGAATTTTATTCCCGTAAGATATTTTTCGGGCAGCGTGCATATGCTGCCCAGCTTTTTTACAGAGTATTTTTCGGCGAGGTTTCGCGCCGCCTTTTCGCTGCTGCCTAAAGCCTTGCCTTCGCACCCCATGCCGAGCATTACCGCATCTCTCACTATGTTTTCAAGCAATTTCAGCGATGTTTCGGCTGTTTCTCTGTTTTTGCCGCAAACGGTAAGCACTTTGAGCAGCTGATATTCACTTCCGCTTGCTATTGCCAGAGCCGCTTCTTCGGCGTTTTCACAGCAGGTACGCAGTGTGCTGCCGCTCAGGTATTCAAGGCACATTCCTATGTTGCCGCCCATTGAGGACACGGCTTTGTTTATGTCATCTTGTTTGTACTTTGTGTTTTTTGTAAGATATTCGCTGCATTGCTCTTTTGTAACGGGTGAAACGCCTATAGATACCACCCTTGAAAGCACCGTCGGCAGAAAATATTCTTTAGAACAAGCCGTCAGGATTATAAAAACGTGCTGCGGCGGCTCTTCTATAAGTTTAAGCAGAGTATTTTGCGCGCCGACGGGTGTTTTGTCAAGATCTGCGATAAGATACACAGTATACTCGCTCTCATTCGGCGCGGTGACAGACTCTGACACCACATTTCGCAGGTCTTCCAGCCTGTAAGCTCCGCTTGAAAGCGAGGGCTTTACCATTACAAAGTCCGGGTGGCAGTCGTCGTCGATCATAGCACAGCTTTTGCAGTTTCCGCACGGCGCGGAAGTGTTTTTGCAAAGCAGTTTTGCGGCTATGTATTTTGCCAGAGTTTTCTTGCCGCAGCCCCTGTCGCCGTATATAACAATACCGTGTGGAGCTCTCTCGCCCGAAAACAGCTTGTCAGCGGCTGCTACGGCGTTTTCGTTGCCGACAATTACCATGTTATACTCTCTCTATCTTCTCGATAGGCACTATGAAAATAGTCGCGCCGCCAACGGAAACTTCAACGGGAAAACTGGTGCTGTCTGCTACAGAAGCAGCCATTTCCGAAGTGACTACCTGTTTTCTCTTGCGCGAATGAGTTCTTATAACCTCAACAATATCGCTCACCTTTTCGTCCTCGCAGGCGATCATGAAAGTGGTGTTCCCTGTTGAGAGAAAACCGCCCGACGATGCCAGCTTCGTTGCACGAAAACCCGATTTTGTAAGCGCCGATGCAACGCTGTGGCTGTCATCACTATTGACTATAGCGAACATTAACTTCATAGCTGTCACTCCTTGTAAAAATTAGTTTTCCTTATATTATTCATTCTCAGGGTATACAGAAGTTATACCAAAATATTCTTCAAGGCATATGCCGTTTTCCATTACGAATTTTGCAACTTCCTCGCCCACATAACGAACGTGCCATGATTCATACATAAACCCTGTAATATCTTCCTTGCCCTTGGGATACCTTATTATAAAGCCGTACTCCGCACAATGCTGTTCAAGCCACTGCGCCTCGGGCGTGCCGTCAAAAGTATTGCTGGGGTCGTTGACGTCAAAGGTAAGTCCCGTTTCGTGTTCAGAATGACCGGGGCGCGCCGAATATGTATCAGCCGCTTCGTAACCGTCAACTGCCGCATATTCTTCGTAAAGAGCGCGCTGCTCCTCATATGTTCTGTAGCCCGATGCCGTCCACAGCGACAAGCCGTCCTCGGCTGCGGCAGCATACATTTCTTCAAGCTTTGCCTGCGCCACAGGGTCAACGCCGGGGTCGAACCATTCGGGCAGACCGTATGTTTTGTTTACCACTAGTATTCCATTTATATACGTCACGCCGTCTATAACTTCAATGTCCGCCTCAATGGGGTAGGGAGGCTTCGGCGGCTCGGGTTCTGTTGTAGTTGTAGTGGTTTCGGTATCCGTCACGGGCGGCGTTGTAGTAACGCCCGTCTGAACGCCTGCGGGGATATCCTGCGGCGGCTTTGTTTCAATGCCCTGTTTTATATCGTCTTTAAAAGTATTTATGAGAAAGATCAGCAAAAGTATCAAAAGTATTATAATAACAAGTATGGCTACAGCGCCCCATCTTATATGCAAGGTTGTATTTTTAGGCGGCGCTTTCTGTACCTGCTTGTCATCGCTTTCAAAATAATCATCGAACCATTCGTTATTGTTATTATTGCTCAACCGGATCACCTCTTTGCATTTCCACACAACATTATATCACACTTTTGCGAGTTTTGCAATATCAAACAAAAAATTACCTGCGCGCAGCGATTTATTTATTGACATAACGGTGCAAATGTATTATAATATATCTAGGTATTGCCGCTTGGCGCAGGCGGCGAAAAATCTTATGTAAGGAGCATGATAATGCAGAATGAAAAATCATGCGGCGCTATCGTTTACAGAAAATATCACGGGAACACCGAGATATTGCTCATAAAGCACGTTGGGAGCGGTCACTGGTCGTTCCCGAAAGGTCATGTGGAGGGCGACGAGACCGAGATAGAGACCGCCAAAAGAGAGATACTTGAAGAAACGGGAATTGAAGTTATGATAGATCCCACTTTCAGGGAGCTTATATCATATTCTCCCAAAAAAGACACAAACAAGACAGTGGTGTATTTTATCGCAAGGGCGCGCAACACCGATTTTGTGCCGCAGGAGGGCGAAATAGCCGAGATACGCTGGGTGGAGCTCGGCAGGATATGCTCGGTGCTGTCTTATGAAAACGACAAGACCATTATAAACAAGGCGAAGAATTTTATTATTTAGAATTTCTGAAAGGATGTTGCGATCATGAAAAAACTGATCTCGCTGATAACGGTCATTACAATGGCGCTGACGCTTGTATCATGCGGAAACGTGGCTGACAGTGAAACGGCCGCAAAGCTTGACAGCAGTTCGCTTACTGTAAATGTTTCCGCTGATTCAGAAGAAAACAAGAACGCTTCCTCGGCGGAGAAAGATAACGAAACATCGTCAGAAAGCGATGCGGAAGAAACTGCTCCTTCCGATACAGAAGCGCCTCAAGCGCAGGCGACCGACAGTAAAACGCAGTCTGCAAGTACAGAAAATACAGAAAAAACACAGTCGGTGACTACAGCGAATACCGAGAATACTAAAAAAACTCAGGCAACTACCGCTAAAACACAGGCGGCTTCAACGGCGAATAGTGAAAAAACACAGTCAACTACCTCAAAAAAGCAGACTACGACCACCACAAAAGCAAAGACCACCACTACAACGACCACTGCGGCTACGACAGCAGAGAAAACCGTGACCTGCACCGAATGTGGCGGCGGGGGCGTTTGCAAAACTTGCGGCGGCAATGCAAAGTGCGGCACGTGCGGCGGAAAGGGCGGAAGCTACCTTGTTTTGGACGGAAAAACAACGAACAAATGGGCAGACTGCAAGACCTGCCGCGGCGACGGTAAATGCGTATCCTGCGGCGGCAGCGGAAAATGCGACAAATGCAACGGCGCAGGCAAGCTGACGGAATCGGGAAAGCCGATAATTACAAACGGCGCGGCTGATAAATGCCCCAACTGCAACGGAACAGGCAAACGCAGCTGTAAAGCCTGCAACGGTCTGGGAAGATGTACATGGTGCGGAGGAACCGGAACTATGTATAACGGCGGCTCGTACGGCACCTGCACACATTGTTTCGGAGACGGAAAATGTCCCGACTGCCATGGAGATCTTAAATGTTACGCGTGCGGCGGCACGGGCAAAAAATAATGTTCGATAGGGGGCAATTCTGTGAAGAATAAGATACTTTCTGTCGCGCTTATGGCGGTGGCGGCAATATGCATAATATGCGTACCGTTCGCGGCAAACAACGGCGACAATGATATACCCGTAGTACAGCCTGATGTCACACAGACCACGACCGTGACTACTGTGCCCGAAGATGATATTTCCGTGGCTGATACATCTGAAGTTACCGGAACGACCGTTTCAGAAAGCGACACTACGATCTCAGGCACGGCGGCGGAAACTACATCAGAAGATGAAAAGACCACGACAGCGGCTGACGGAAAGACCACCACTGCGGCAAATTCAAAGACTACGACTGCAAAGAAAACTACGACTACCACTAAGAAAGTCACCACCGCAGCGCCAACTGCTGCGCCAAAGCCTGCGCCGACCACCAAAGCTACAACGAAAAAGCCGCAGACGCAAGCTCCCAAGCCTGCTCCCGCTCCCAAACCCGAGAGCGGCACGCCGGTGGCAAACCACGGTCAGCTTTCTGTAAAAGGTGCGAATATTGTAGACAAAAACGGAAAAGTGTATCAGATAAGGGGTATGTCAACTCACGGTATAATGTGGGAGGATTTTTCAAACATACTTTCAAAAGACAGTCTTAAAGTTCTTCGCGACGATTGGGGCTGCAACACGATAAGAATAGCCATGTATACCGAAGAATGGGGCGGATATACGACGGGTTCTGACTTTGCAAGACAGGCAAAAGAAAAAGTGAATATGGGCGTTGCCAACGCGACAGACCTTGGAATGTATGTTATAATAGACTGGCACATTCTCCATGACAATAATCCGCAGACACACCAAAAAGAGGCGATAGCGTTCTTTACTGAGATGTCGCAGAAATATGCAAATTACAACAATGTTTTGTATGAGATATGCAACGAGCCTAACGGAGGAGCAAGCTGGAATGGCAACGTAAAGCCGTATGCGGATGCCGTGATACCCGTTATCAGAAAGTATGACAGCGATGCTATAATAATCTGCGGTACGCCTACATGGTCGCAGGATATACATGAGGCGGCAAATAACAGGCTTTCGGACAAAAACACCGTATATGCGCTTCATTTTTACGCCAATACACATACTCAATGGCTGCGCGACAGAGTACAGCAGTGTTACAACAGCGGTCTGCCGATACTTGTTTCGGAATTTGGCACTTGTGATGCATCGGGCAACGGCGGCTTCAATGCAGGCGAAACGCAAAACTGGTTTACAATGCTTGACAAGTTGAATATAGGTTATCTTAACTGGTCGGCGTGCGGAAAGTCTGAAACTGCTTCAGCATTTAAGAGCGGCACGAACCTTTCGGCAATTCAGTCTGGCACGGGTCAGCTTACCGAGAGCGGAAAGATAGTCAGAGAGCACCTGCGCAAACGTGCAGGATTGCAGTAATAAAAATATCCCTTACCTAGTGACTTAGCGGTAAGGGATTATTTTTATGGGGTGGGTAATAATTGCACTTACGTGCAGCGCAAAAAGCAGCTTATCATTCCGTTCCTTGCTCTGCCTGCTGCCGCTCGATCTCCTCTTTGTAGGCGGCAAGTATCCTGCTCTCAAGGCGGCTGCGCGCTTCGGGCGTTATAGGGTGTACTATGTCCCTGTAGACTCCGTTGTCGTCCCGCCGCGACGGCATCGCCACAAACAGCCTCTCGTCTCCCTGCACGACCTTTATGTCATGCACTGCCACCGTATCGTCAAGCGTTATGCTGATTATTCCCCTCAGCCTGCTGTGCTGCTTATCGCCTTGCGGCTCACTCGGCATCAGCTTTCTTATTCTTACGTCCGTTATCTCCATGACTGCCTCCGTAAATTATTTGATATTCTGAAAATATATTTGCCGAAAGTCAGAAAAATATTCAAAAAGGTCTTTACTTTTTGCCAAGTTTTTAATATAATATATATAAGAGAATGTATGTTCGCATGGAAAGGAGCAGGCATATGGCGGCTGAAAATAAAAAAAATTGCGAAAACAGCGGCATTTTGGAGGGCAAGAGACACATACACTTTATAGGTATAGGCGGCTCGGGTATGTTTCCGCTGGTACAGATAGTAAAGTCAAAGGGGTATGAGGTCAGCGGCTCTGACAACAACGAGACCGAGACTTTGCAGGCGGTAAGGAACATGGGCTGTGAAGTATTTTTCGGGCAGAGGGCTGAAAACATACGCGGCGCAGACCTTATTGTGTACACCGCCGCGATAATGAGCGACAACCCCGAACTTATTGCTGCGAAAGAAAGCGGCATACCCTTGCTTGAAAGGGCTGAGATGCTGGGCGTTGTTTCATCTTGGTACGAAAACGCGATATGTATTTGCGGCACACACGGTAAGACTACAGCTACTTCCATGCTGACACAGATATTTTTAGAGACCGACGAGGATATTTCATGCTTTATAGGCGGTAAACTAAAAGCTCTGGGCGGCGGCAGCGGCAGGGCAGGCGAGGGCAACACTTTTGTCTGCGAAAGCTGCGAGTTTGAGGATCACTTTCTTAAACTTTACCCCGACACGGTGGTAATTCTTAATGTAGATGCCGACCACCTTGACTACTTCAAAACGCTGGACAATATAAAGAAGTCGTTCAGAAAATTTGCCGAAAAAGCAAGCAATATGCTTATCATAAACGGCGACGACGAGAACACTGTAGAGTCTGTTCACGGTATAGACAAAAAAACGGTGATGTTCGGGCTTTCGGAGAGAAACGATTACTTTGCGAAAAATATAATGATGAAAGGTCTTGAAACGACTTTTGAAGCATGGCGAAGAGGGCAGAAAATGGGCAGTGTTACCATGCACGTTGCAGGCACGCACAACGTTATGAACGCCTTAGCTGCTATAGCGGCAGCTGACCAAAACGACGTTGCTTTTGAGAAAATGCAGGCGGCGTTTGCAAAGTTTACGGGTGCAGGCAGGCGTTTTGAAAAGATAGCCTATGCAAAGGGTGTAACGGTAGTTGACGACTATGCCCACCACCCTGCCGAGCTTGCGGCGGTGCTTACCGAGGCGAAACAGTGCGGCTTTGAAAGAGTTATAGCGGTGTTTCAGCCGTTTACCTATTCAAGGACTAAGATACTTTTTGACGACTTTGTAAAGTGCCTGCAAATTGCAGATATGGTCGTGCTTACAGACATTATGGGCAGCAGAGAGAAAAACGACATAGGCATTTATACGCGTGACCTTGCAAAAGCGATTCCGGGCTGCATATTCTTTGACTGCGATAATGAAGTTGCCGATGCGCAGACTGCAAAGCGCAAGGAAGAAAACTTTGACGAGATAATTGAATACCTTCTGAAAGAGCTGAAAGACGGTGATCTGGTGATAACTCTGGGTTGCGGCGATGCTTACAAGCTGTCGAAAAAGCTGGGAAAAATACTGGAAAGCGAGGAATGAGCCATGCAGATGACCGACAAGGAAAAAATGGTGTATGAGTACATCAAGCAGAGGATAGAAGAGGGCTACGCCCCGACCGTGAGGGAGATATGCACGCAGTTTGGCTTTAAGTCAACATCAACGGCGTTTCGCATAGTAAGGGCGCTGACTGAAAAAGGCTATCTTGAAAAGGGCGAAAACTGCAACAGGGCTATAAGGCTCAAGCAGGTCGGCAGGAGCATTACCGTGCCTGTGCTGGGTACTGTTACGGCAGGCGTGCCTATTACGGCTATTGAGGACATAACCGACTACATAAGTTTTCGAAGCGACAAGCATTTTGACAATCCGCTTTTCGCGCTGAAAGTCAGGGGAGAAAGCATGATAAACGCCGCCATTCTGGACGGTGATATAGTTATCGCTCACCAGCAGACGACCGCCGAGAACGGCGATATTGTGGTAGCTTTGGTAGACGGCGACAGCGCGACGGTCAAGAGATTTTACAAGGAGAGAGGACACTATCGCTTGCAGCCCGAGAACGACACTATGAAACCTATCATCGCCGACGAGGTATCTATACTCGGCAAGGTGATAGGGGTAGTAAGGCATTATTACTGATAAAACGTGAAAAATGTCCGTTTGTTTTAGACAAGCGGACAAAGTTTTTCACAAAGCATTTACTTTTTTGCTCTTATTATGGTATTATATTAGTATGATAAAGTAAGTGGGGAGACCCACGGTAATTAAAGTACCTTTATAATTTAGTGTTGAGAATAATTGCACTTACGTGCAGCGCAGGAGCGCACACGTTGACCGCCATAAATGTTGGTCAATGTGCAGCTATGAAACTTTGTGCGTTGACTGGTTGTAGTTTTTCACATTGTACGGCGTTCCATAATGGAACGCGGAAAGAGAGATAAGGTCTTTTCAAAGGAGAGGCTCTCTCTTGCAGAGCCTCTCCTCTTAGAAAACAGTCCACAGGACTGTTTTCTAATTCACCTCTTGCAGAGCGCCTGCCGTATGGGGCTTTCGCCGTCTGCGGACGGCGACGGGGGCGTTGCCCCTCGACCCTATGACCCTTTTGAAAAAGGGTCAATCGAAAACTTTTAATTTCTTGACAGGAATTTAAAGTTTTGCGTATTGTGGAGCGGTGAACAGCTCCGCAGGCTGCGCGTAAGCGTGGAAAATATTTATCAGCACTTGTATAAAGGAAACTTAAAAACACTTCTAGTTGGAAAGGAAATAATTATGGCAAATATCAGTATCAAAAAAATGCTTGCAGGTACTCTTGCGGCAATGTTTATGCTTACTGCAAGCGCCTGCGGAAACAGCGACAGCAGCACGACAAGCACTGCTGCAAACGGAGATACAACTTCAGCGACCGAAAGCACGGTCTCTGCTGACGACACTTCTTCTTCAGCTGACGAAAGCGCGGCTGCTACAGACGATTCTTTGCAGAAAGTGCTTGACAGCGGCAAGTTCGTTTTGGGTCTTGACGCATCTTTCAAGCCTATGGGTTATACCGATGAAAATGACGAGATAGTCGGATTTGACATTGACTGCGCCGAGGAAGTATGCAAGAGACTGGGCGTTACGCTCGAAAAGAAGGGCATCAACTGGGATACCAAGGAGGACACCCTCGATGCAGGAACTATTGACTGCATATGGAACGGTATGTCGATAGACGAAAAAAGAGAGGAGAGAATGAACCTCTCAGAGCCGTACATGGAAAACAGCATGGTGTTCGTAGTGCCGGGCAACAGCACCGCGGAGAAGATGTCAGACTTAGCTGATAAGGCTGTTGCCGTACAGAACGGTTCTACTGCTCAGACGCTTCTTGAAGAATCTGCAATAGGCGGCAGATGCAAGATATCTCCGCTGGCGACCAACGTTGAAGCTTTGCAGCAGATGGATCTCGGTCTTGTAGACGCTGTATATCTTGACAGTGTTGTTGCCGAGTACGAGATAGCAGAGGCAGGCAAGGACTGGAAAATATTTACGGACGGCAGCGAATCGGAGAAGTACGCTATAGGCTTTCGCAAGGGCGACCAAGCTCTGCGCGATAAGGTGCAGGAAACGCTTTCCGAAATGAAAGCAGACGGCACTTTAGCGAAGATATCCGAAAAGTGGTTCGGCAAGGACGTTACGATAGTTAAGTAACAGAAAATAATGCTTACGGTCCGTTGTGTATTCGGCGGACCGTTTTGTTAACTAAAGATAAGTGGGGATATAATGACCGGTGATGAGATTTGGGGCGTTGTCAAGATACTTTTGAAGTATCTTCTGCCCACGCTGAAAATATTCGGCTTTACGCTTTTGTATTCGGTGCCGCTGGGAATGATAGTGGCACTTTTGAAAATGTGCAGATTTAAGCCGATAAAATGGCTTACGAGCCTTTACATACTTATAATGCGCGGTACGCCTCTTATGCTTCAGGTAATAGTGGCGTACTTTGCCGTGCCTATGCTGAAAAGGAGCGAGGCTATGCCAAGTCTTTTGCATAAGCTTTTGGAAGCTGTGAACATACAGGCGGACAGCTACCTTTTCAATACCGTGCTTGTGGCGTTCGTACTAAACTACGCCGCGTACTTTGCAGAGATATTCAGAGGCGGCATAGAATCCATACCGAAAGGGCAGTATGAGGCGGCTGCGGCGCTGGGCTTTTCAAAGCGGCAGACATTTTTTAGGATAATACTTCCGCAGGTCATAAAAAGGGTAGTACCGGCAAGCTCTAACGAAGTTATAACGCTTGTGAAAGATACCTCGCTTGCAAACGTTGTCGCATACGCAGAGATAACGATGAAGGCGCGCCAGCAGATGCAGAATTTCAGCTCGCTGACACCGCTTTTCATAGCAGGCGCGTTTTACTTTGTGCTGGCAACGGTGCTTACAGTGATATTCTCGTTTATCGAGAAAAAACTTGACTATTATAAATAAGGAGGGCGCGTGCGATGGCGAGTATGCTTGAAGTAAAAAATCTTTCAAAAAACTTCGATGACCTGAGCGTTTTGAAGGATATATCTTTCAGCGTGAACAAGGGCGACGTTATAGCCGTTATAGGTCCGTCTGGTTCGGGAAAATCAACGCTTTTAAGATGTATAAACCAGCTTGAAAAAGCAAGCGGCGGCGAAGTTTTAGTGTGCGGCAAAACTATGTTCAGCACCGACGAAAACGGCAAAGTTGTGTACGCGCCTGCGGCAGACCTGCGGGAGATACGCTTGAAAATAGGTCTGGTGTTTCAGAATTTCAATCTGTTTCCTCACTTTTCGGTACTTAGAAACATTACCGAAGCGCCCGTGCGCGTGCTTAAAAAAAGCCGCGAAGAAGCCACTGAAACGGCTCGTGGTCTGCTTAAAAAAATGGGTCTTGAAAGCAAAGAAAACGCCTATCCATGCGAGCTTTCGGGCGGTCAGCAGCAGAGAGTTTCTATAGCAAGGGCAATGGCTTTAAGCCCCGAGATACTTTTCTTTGACGAACCGACTTCAGCGCTTGACCCCGAGCTTACGGGAGAGATACTTAAAGTTATAAGGCAGCTGGCGGCAGACGGCATGACTATGGTGATAGTTACACATGAAATGGAATTTGCACGCGACGTTGCCGACAGAGTTATATTTATGGAACACGGCGTTATTGTTGAAGAGGGCGCGCCGCAGCAGCTTTTCGGGGCGCAGGCTTCCGAGAGGACAAAACAATTCCTGCAAAGATTCAACAGCGGAAAAGAACCGCAGGATTAACACCCGCCAAAAGTCGCAATACTAAAATACAGGAAAGGAGCGGAGAAAAGATAAAATGAAATTTCTGAAAAAGTTGTACGGCTGCGTTACCAAAGTTTTCAGCCGAAGGTTTATAATAATACTGCTGATCTTAGTCGAGATATTTTTCCTTATCGACTCCGTTATTCTTATGGGAGAGGTCTATTACATTGTAGACATTGTTATGGGTGTGATAGCCTTTATTCTCTCGCTGTATATAGTAAACCGCGACGAAGACCCTGCGTACAAGATAGCGTGGCTTATACCGCTGCTGCTTTTTCCCGTGCTGACGGCGTTTTTGTATCTGTTTTTCAAAATGCAGATCTCTTTGCAGCTTATAAAAAAGGGACATATAAAGGTCGTTGAGGAGACGAAAGACTGTTTGCAGCCCGATGAAAAAACGGTGGAATATCTTGACAGGGAAAGCCCAAAGATCGCAGGTTATTGCAGGTATATGCAAAAGTATGCAGGCTACCCTGCCGCGGCAAACTCAAAGGCTGACTATTACCCATCGGGTGAAAAGGTGTTTCCCGATATAAAGACAGCTTTGGAAAGCGCGGAAAACTTCATTTTTATGGAGTTTTTCATTATTACAGAGGGCAAAATGTGGAGCGAAACTCTTGACATTTTAAAACGCAAGGCGCAGGCAGGCGTTGACGTAAGACTAATATACGACGGTTTCGGCTCGCAGATGGCTCTGCCGTCGGGATACCACAAAAAGCTGGAGGCAGTGGGCATAAAAACGCGTATTTTCAGCAAATTTACGCCATTTTTGTCTACATCTCAAAACAACCGCGACCACCGCAAAATAATAGTCGTTGACGGTAAAACTGCGTTTACAGGCGGCTTTAACATGGCCGACGAATACATCAACGAAAAAGAGCGTTTCGGCTACTGGAAAGACGGCGGCGTGCGCATAACGGGCGATGCCGTGTACAACTGTACCGTGATGTTTTTGAGAATGTGGTCGTTTCTGACGCACGAAAAGGCTGACTGCGAAAGTTTTAAGGTGCAAAGCGAGCGGCTTGACTGCCCAGAGGGCAGCTTTATGATACCGTTCAGCGACTCGCCCATTGACGACGAGCCTGTGGGCAAGCTGACGTATCTGAACATTATAAACAATGCGCGAAAATATGTGTATATAAGTACACCGTATCTGGTTCTTGACAGTGACATGGTGACCGCCATGGAATACGCCACCAAGAGCGGCGTTGACGTGAAACTGCTGCTGCCCGGCATACCCGACAAAAAGTACATGAAGATGATAGCGCAGTCGCAGTACAAAAAGCTGCTGCGAAAGGGCGTTGAGATATATGAGTTTGACAAGGGCTTCGTGCATGAGAAGCTGTTTGTCAGCGATGATGACATTGCCGTTTCGGGTTCTATAAATCTTGACTACCGCAGTTTGTATCTGCACTTTGAATGCGGCGCGTTTATGTATCGGCAAGACTGTATTTCGGACATGAAAAACGACTATCTTGAAATGATAACAAAGCACTCCACGCGCGTGACCGAGCAGTGGATAAAGGAGATACCGCTGTGGCAGAAGCTCGCCGGCGCAATGCTGAATGTTATTTCAAGTTTGTTGTAAAAATTATCCACGGGCAGAGAGCTCGTGGGTTACACATTGACCGCCACAAGTGTCAGTCAACGTGTGCGCTCCTGCGCTGCGCGACAGCGCAAACAACATATAAAAAACGGTTCTGCTCAAATAAGTAGAACCGTTTCTGACTTCTAACCTTTACCGGTCAGCCTCGCCAGCAGCCTTTTGAAAAATCCCTGCTTTTTAACGGGCTGGGCTGCCTTTTCGGTGCGGTATTTTTCAGCCCTCTCGTAGCTCTCGTTTATGAAAAACTCCTGCGCGTTAAGGGCAGGCTTGCCGCCGACAGGCACTTTTATATACTTGCCGTCGCTGTTTTGCTCGCGCGCCTTTACGTTGTCGCCAAGCTGTATCAGAAAATAGTCAACTATCCGCCGCTTGCAGTCGGGGTCTAGCACGGGGCAGGCGACCTCAAAACGCCGCACTGTGTTCCTTGTCATAAAGTCGGCGGACGAAATAAATACCTTTTCAAAGTCTTTGCCGAAAATGTATATGCGCGAGTGCTCAAGAAAACGCCCAACTATCGAGATTATTCTTATGTTATCGGTGACATTCGGCACCCCTGCCACAAGGCAGCTTATGCCGCGCACGATAAGCTCCACCTTAACGCCTGCCTGCGAACACTGTATAAGCTTGTCGATAAGAACTTTGTCCGTCAGCGAGTTGACCTTTGCACCGACGTACCCCTCGCCGCCCGAGCGCGCTATGTTTATCTGCTCGTCCATCATCTCGCAAAGGCGGTTTTGCATAAGCTTCGGCGCGACCAGCAGATGTGCGGCGTTTTCAACAAATTCGCCGACCGAAAGCGCGTTGAACACCGATGCAGCCTCCTGCGCTATTTCGGCGTTTGCGGTCATAAGGCAAAAGTCAGTGTAAAGCGCGGCGGTCTTTTCGTTGTAGTTGCCCGTGCCGACCTGCGTAATATACTTTACCTCGCTGCCGACCTTTCGCGTTATCAGCAGCAGCTTTGAATGTACTTTCAGATTCTCGGGCCCGTAAAGTATGCTGCACCCTGCCTCCTCCAAACGCTTAGACCAGCCTATGTTGTTTTCCTCATCAAAACGCGCGCGCAGCTCCACAAGGGTAGTCACCTGCTTGCCGTTCTCGGCAGCTTTTATAAGAGCCTCAATCACCTTGCTGTCTCTCGCAACGCGGTACAATGTAATTTTTATAGACATAACGCTGTCGTCCGCGGCGGCCTCGTCAAGCAGCCTGATAAACGGCTTTATGCTCTCATACGGGTATGAAAGCAGTATGTCTTTTTTCTCTATCTGGGAGATCATAGACTGCGCAGGGTCAACGCCGTAAGGCTCTTGCGGCACGCGCTTGGGGAAGAACAGCTCGGTGCGCTGAGAGAGTTTGCCGCTTATCTCGCTTGTGTACGACATATCGAGCGGCGATTTTACCACAAACACCTGCTTTTTCGATATTTCAAGCCTTGCCGTAAGCTCGCCCAGCGTAAGGTCTGAAAGCTCTCTTGAAAGCTCCAGCCTTACGGGGCAAAGGCGCTTTCTTTTCTTTATAAGTTCCTGCATATGCGAGCGGAAGTCAAGCTCGTATTCGTAGCCTGCCTCTTCGGTGTTTATGTCTGCGCTGCGTGTTATGCGCATAAGCGATTTTTCTTCTATCTTGTAGCCCGAGAATATCTGTGAAATAAAGTGCAGAAGTATCTCGTCTATCGTCATGTAGCGTATCTTGCCGTTTTTCTCGGAAGTGGGAATGAAAAGCAGTTTGGCATTGCCCACGCCCGATTTTACAACGCCAAGTTTTACATTGTTTTTAGATGACAGCTTCGCAACTGCGTAAACTTCTCTGTTGTTAAGAAACGGGAACGGGTGGCGGCGGTCTATCACAAGCGGCGACAAAAATGGCAGCATCTCGTATCTGAAATACGCCTCTACAAAGTCTGCCTCTTTCTTGCCAAGGTCTTTGAAAGAACATCTCTTTACGCCTAGATCCGCAAGGTCGTCGTCTATTTTTGAAATAGTCTTGCCGAGGTCGCCGTACATCGCCGATGTTCTTTTGTATATGGCAGAAAGCTGCTCGGACGGGCGCATTCTCGTTTTTCCGTCGCGGTCGTTGTCGTTTACAAGCATGGCATCATGAAGCGAACCCACGCGAACCATGTAAAATTCGTCAAGGTTGCTCGCAAATATCGAAGCGAACTGCAACCGCTCCAGAAGGGGCACGCTGGTATCCTGCGCCTCTTCAAGAACACGGCAGTTGAATTTCAGCCACGAAAGCTCTCTGTTGTCGTAAACCTTTTTGCCCATGATCTTTCTCCTTGTTTTATACTATTATAATATTACGGTTAAAGCTTTGCTATGAACGGAAGATTTCTGAAACGCTCGTTGTGATCCAGCCCGTAACCCACCACAAAATGATCTTCTATCTCAAAGCCCGCGTAATCTGCCTTTATGTCAACTTTGCGTCGAGAGGGCTTGTCAAGAAAAGCGCAAATTTTCATGCTTGCAGGTCCTTTCGCCCAAAAGTATTCCGACAGCTTTTTCAGAGTAAGCCCCGTGTCTATTATGTCCTCAACGATGATGATGTGCCGCCCCTTTATGTCGGGAATATCTTCAAAATTTATGTCAACGCTGCCTGTGGTGTGGTCGCCCGCGTAAGATTTTGCCTTTATAAAGCCAAGTTCGCACGGTACTTTGATACTGCGCGCTAAATCTGAAGCGAATATCACAGCGCCTTTCAAAGTACATATAAGTAAAATTTCTTTTCCCGAGTATTCCGAAGAAATTTGCTCGCCAAGCTCTTTAACGCGCCTGCTTATTTCTTCTTCGGAAATAAGAACGGTATATTTATTTTTTTCAGCAGCCATAAACCTTGCCGCCTTTCATATTATGTTATACATAATACTATTATATCATATATTGCGACAAATTACAAGCCGTAGGCGGTTGACAATCGGACAAGAATAGAGTATAATATAACACGGTGATTTTTTATTATGCATATAAGTATTTACGGCATTACCGACAAGGGTGCAGCGCTTAATATAAATGAGGACAGGATACTGATAGACGGCAAAGTTTACGACAGCGGCGAGGTGGAAGCGCTTGTTACAGAGCCTATGATAGCAGCAGTTTGCGACGGCGTTGGCGGCGAGAATTGCGGCGAAGTAGCGGCGCAGATGTGCCTTGACGAGCTTGCGAAAGTAAAGTACAGCTCTCTTACAGACCTTAAAAGCGTTGTTATGGATATTCACGAAAAGCTGCTGAAAGAAGCGCAAAGGGATAAGCAGTACGGAAATATGCAGACCACGCTGTGCCTTTTTGCGCTCGATGAAAAATGCAACAGTTGCTGCGTGAACGTCGGCGACAGCAGGCTTTACAGATACGCAGGCGGCGTGGCAACTCAGCTTTCTACAGACCATACACTGGTGCGCTATCTTTACGACATGGGCGAGATGACCGCAGAGGAGATGAAAACTTCTCCCGACAGAAACGTTATTATTTCGTCGGTAGGGGGCGACAGCCAAATACCTAAACTTGACGTTTTTTCGATAGGCGAAAGGTTTGGCACGCTGCCTGATGATACGATGATAATTTGCAGCGACGGCATAACCGACCACGTAGGCAGAACAGAAATAGAAGTCTGCATGGGGCTCGATGTGCCATTTGAGGACAAAATAGACGCGATATACAGGCTGGCGCTCTCACGCGGCAGTTGTGATAATCTTTCAGTGATAGGAATAGCAGGTGAATGTTGATGTACAAAGAAATACACACAGAAACAAACGTTGAAAAGGCTCTGGCATTTGCAAAAAATTATGGCATATGCAACGCGCACTGCCACATATACCCCGTGAAAATAGCTGACAAAGCGGTAGTTAATATAGGCAAGTTTTACGGCATTTATATGGACTGCGAAATGGGTACTTCGGAGTCGTTGATCGCAGACGGAAAGCCTTTCGGGGTGGAAAAATATTTGGTATGTTCTGCCGCTACAGACCCTTCGCAGGTGGAGAGCATAAATGATTTTATCATTGCCGAATGCAAAAAGCACCCCGAGTTTATAGGCTTCGGCACGCTTCACCCCGGGTATGAGGGAAACTTTGATAAAGAGATACAAAGATGTATGGACGGCGGTCTTAAAGGCATAAAGCTGCACCCTGATTTTCAGCTTTTCAACATTGACGACGAAAACGCGCTGCCTATGTATCAGGCGGCAGAGGGCAAACTGCCGATACTTTTCCATATGGGCGATGACAGATATGACTACTCCGCGCCCGAAAGACTGCTGAGAGTCATGAAGATGTACCCCGGTCTGCACGCGTTTGCAGCGCACCTTGGCGGCTATCAGGTGTGGGACAGGGCAGCTGAAACGCTTGCAGGGGTAGATAACGTTTGGTACGACTGCTCGTCGTCGCTGGCATTTATGACACCGCAGCAGGCCGTGAAATACATACGCACGCTGGGTGTTGACCACGTTATGTTCGGAACGGATTTTCCGATGTGGAACCACGCAGGCGAGCTCAACCGCTTTGAGGCGCTGGATCTTACCGAGGAGGAGCGGCAGAAGATACTAAGCGGCAACTTCAAAAAATACTTTGGTATATAAGCGTATATATACTATTTTAAATGTAAAGGCGAGGTGTAGCATATGTCCGATATGTACGAAAGGCTTTTGCGCTGTAAAGAGCAGATACGCAAAGTGACCGACTTTGAACCGCAGATGGCGCTTGTTTTAGGTTCGGGACTGGGCGGTTTTGCGGAAAGCATTGACGTTGAGGCTTGCGTGCCATACGGAGAGATAGAGGGCTTCCCCGTTTCTACCGTAAAAGGGCACAAGGGGCAGTTTATCTTCGGCAGGCTTGGCAGTGTCAAAATAGTATGTATGCAGGGCAGGGTGCATTGTTACGAGGGCTACACCGCGCAGGAAACAGTAATGCCGATAAGGCTGATGAAAATGCTCGGTGCGGAGAAAATAATGCTTACCAACGCTTCGGGCGGCATAAACGCAGGCTTTAAGGCAGGCGACCTTATGATTTTGACAGATCACATATCGCTGTTTGCGCCAAACCCTCTGATAGGGGAGAACATAGAGCAGCTGGGCGTTAGATTCCCCGACATGAGCAGTATTTATAATAAGGAATTGCAGAATATTATTAAAACAGCAGCCGCTAAAAACGGCATAGATATTAAAGAGGGCGTGTACGTTCAGCTGACGGGACCAAGTTATGAATCCCCTGCTGAGATAAAAATGCTCGGCAAGCTGGGCGCAGATGCGGTGGGTATGTCAACGGTGTGTGAGGCAATTGCTGCAAATCACGCAGGTATGCAGGTGTGTGCGGTTTCGTGCATTTCAAACCTTGCGGCAGGTATAGCGAAAAAGCCGCTTACCCATGCAGAAGTTCAGCAGACTGCCGACGCGGTGGCGAAGACCTTTGAAACACTGGTAAAGACCGCTATTGCGGATATGTTCCGAATGGAGAAATAATATGAAAATACGCCTTTATAACGCTAAAATACTTACAATGGAGAATACGGACATAACCGAGGGCGAAGTGTGGACCGACGGCGATAAAATAACGTATGTCGGCGAAAAACGCTGCGATATGCCGCAGTTTGACAGGGAGACAGATATTCAGCAAGACCTGCTTATGCCGTCTTTCAAAAACTGCCATACCCACTCGGCGATGACGTTTTTGCGCTCGTATGCGGACGACCTGCCGCTGCAAGACTGGCTTTTTAAAAAGGTGTTTCCGCAGGAGGCAAAGCTTAACGGCGAGCGAGTTGCGGCGTTTGCAAAAGTCGCGCTGCTGGAGTACCTGACGAGCGGCATTACCGCCTGCTTTGATATGTATTTTTACCCCGAATATTTTGCAAAGGTGTGCGCGGACTTCGGCTTTCGCGGCGTGCTGTGCGGCGCTGTAACGCAGGGCGACGACCTCGCGCTTTTAGAGGAGCGGTATGTAAAACTAAATTCTTTCAGCAAAATGGTCACATATAAGCTCGGTATGCATTCCGAGTACCTCTGCCCGATAGAGATGATACGCGGTGTGAGCGAGCTTGCCCACAAGTATAAAGCCCCCGTTTTCATGCACAATTCGGAGACGGAAAAAGAAGTAAGAGAATGCCGCGAAAGATATTCGCTTTCGCCGACACAGCTTTTTGACAGAGAGGGCGTGTTCGACTACGGCGGCGGCGGCTTTCACTGCGTGTGGCTCGATGACGAGGATATGCGCATTTTCAAAGAGCGCGGTCTGTGGGCGGTGACTAACCCTGCCTCGAATTTGAAACTTGCAAGCGGTATTGCGCCTTTGCAGAAAATGCTTGAGCGCGGCATGGGTATCTCGATAGGCACAGACGGCGCGGCAAGCAATAACTGCCTCGATATGTTCAGAGAGATGTACCTTGCAGCGGCTTTGCAGAAAGTAAAAACCGGCGATGCCTCTGCCTGCGCGGCTGATGAGGTGCTGAAAATGGCAACAGTAAACGGCGCAAAAACGCTTGGCCTTGACGACTGCGACACCCTTGCAGAGGGCAAACAGGCGGATATAATACGCATTGACCTGCATCAGCCGAATATGCAGCCGCAGCACGATATCGTGAAGAATATCGTCTACAGCGGCAGCAAGCAGAATGTTAAAATGACCATGTGCGCAGGCAAGATACTCTACGAGGACGGCAAGTTCTTTGTGGGGGAGAGCGCGGAAGAAATTTATGACGCGGCGGACAGCGAAACGCGCGCACTGCTGGCAGAATGATACTGTGCGAAATTACGGAAAATGACAAATATCGCCATTAAATTGTGGTTTTTGTGTGTTTATGTTTACGACGGATAACAAATTCAAAAATTACAATTCGGTAACAATTGTGATAGAACGGTGTGCAACATAACCAAAAACAGGGGCTAAAGTTTGTAGGAATACACATAATTGATTACAGAACTAAAAAAACTCGTTAAAAAACTTGAATTTGAAGCGAGAATATTGTATATTTTTAATACAGGCAGAAATGCCGTGTGAAAATGAACCCTCAGACCATTACGGTCTTATAAGCCGACGGTGAAAACTTCAGAGGGGGAAGCCGTCGTATAAATTTGGCATTAATGAATCCTATACTAATGCACAAAATTTAAGGAGGAAGATTTCAATGAACAAACTTAAGAGAGTTCTCTCCGGAACACTCGCTCTTGCTCTGGCTGCTTCTATGATGACAGCTTGCGGCAAGGATGACAGCTCGGCCGGCGGAAACAGCGGCACAACAAGCGGCGGATCAGATGCTTCCGGCAAGACTGTAGTAAAGGTTTATACTTTTACTGATGAAACACAGGGAATGCTGGACGGCTTCCTGGAGGACAACCCGGAATTCGCTGAGAAGTACACCTTCGACATAACCCTCGAAGCTACAGCTTCTACATATCAGCAGAAGACCATGTCTGCTCTTGCAAGCGATGACGCTCCCGACCTGTTCCTTGCTGATGCTGACTATGCTAAGAAGTTTGCTGCTCTCGAGCAGACCGCTTCTCTTGCTGACCTCGGTATCACCATCAAGGACGAAGAATACTATTCTTATGTACTCGACTTCACGACCATCAAGGGTCAGAGAATGGCTCTTTCGCACCAGGCTGCACCGGGCGTAGTTCTCTACAGAAGAGACTATGCTGAGGAAGTTCTCGGCAGCGGCGATCCTGCTGAAGTTCAGAAGCACATGGATACTTGGGATCACTTTGTTGAGACCGCAGAAGCTATGAAAGAAAAAGGCTACTACATGATAGCCGGTATCGATGAGCTCAAGAGATGCTTCATGAACAACAGAAGCAGCGCTTGGGTAAACGAAGATACAATGGAATATCAGCTCGATAAGGAAACTGTTTCACAGTTCCTCGAAGTAACCAAGAAGCTCGCTGACGAAGGCTGCACTCAGGACGTAACTCCTGTTCAGTGGAACGCTAACTGGTACAAGGGCATGAAGGACGGAGTATTCTGCTTCTTCGGCTGCTCATGGTATCTGCACTACACCATCAAGCCTAACTGTCTTGCTGAGGTTTCTACCGGTAAGGTAGACCCCGACAACGGCTCTCAGGAAGCTGATGAAAAGGACTACAAGGAAGGCAACGGTTCATTCGGTAAGTGGGGCATAATCGCAGGTCCTGCTCCTTACTTCTGGGGCGGCACATGGTGGTACGGCTCCAAGAAGTGCCTCGAAGACGGCACCAAGGATGCTGTTAAGCAGGTTATCGAATACTTCTGCGTAAACGATGATTCACTGCTCAAGGTAATGCAGAAGAAGGGTGACTTCACTTCTAAGCCCGCTGTAAACGAGAAGCTGACTGCTGATCCTGAGTCTTCTACTTACAAGTTCCTTGCCGGTCAGGACTGGTACACGATCTTCCGTGAGGCTGCTCCGAACATCGATACCAAGACGACCTGCCTGTACGATGACGAATTCAACACTGCTGTTGATAATGCTCTTAAAAACTACATCACCAACGGTATGTCACTTGATGACGCTATCGCCGGCATCGCTACCGAAGTTAAGTCCAGCCTGAAGGACGTTAAGTTCCCCGAATAATACTTAACTCGGAAATTTGACTGAATAACAGTTGAATAATCGCTGAAACCTAGATGGGTGGGTCAATTCCCACCCATCTTTGTTTTGATATTGAAAATAGGAGTGTGAAATATGGCATCATCATTCAAGACCAGAGCTAAACTTGAAAAGAATCACTTTGGTTATATTTTTATCGCACCGTTTTTTATTACCTATTTCATTTTCCAGTTAGTTCCGCTTATTGATACATTCCGTTTTGCGATGACCGATGCAGTGGCATGGTATCTTAAACCTAATCAGGATATCTCTTTTAAGGGATTTGAAAACTTCAAAGATGTACTCGCTGACCCCAACTTCCGTGATGCGTTCGGAAACACTCCTCTCATGTGGATAATGGGCTTCATTCCGCAGATAGGTCTCGCCCTGCTGCTGGCAAGCTGGTTTACCAATGAGAAGATAAGAGTTAAAGGTCAGGGCTTCTTTAAGGTAATATTCTATATGCCTAACATCATGACGGCTACCACAATAGGTATGCTGTTCTACACATTCATCAACAGAAACGGTTTTATCCACAACTTCTGCGTTTCTATAGGATACATAAAGGATCCTCGCTATCCTATCTCCAGCCCTACATTCGGAAGAAGCGTTATCGCTTTCATAAACTTCTGGATGTGGTACGGCCAGACTATGATAGTTCTTATCGCAGGTATTATGGGTATCAATCCTTCATTCTTCGAGGCGGCTTCGATAGACGGCGCATCGGGCTGGCAGACGTTCTGGAAGATCACAATGCCCCTTGTCAGACCTATAATGACGTATTCGCTCGTTACATCTCTGATAGGCGGTTTCCAGATGTTCGACGTACCTAACATGTTCGCGACCGGCAGCAACAACTCAGCGTTCAGCCACCAGATCACGACAATAGTTATGTACATCAAGAGAGTCGGTTCCACCGGTTCAATGTCGGTATCAAGCGCGTGTGCGGCTTCGGTATACTTGTTCATAGCAACGGGTATATGCTCGCTCGTACTGTTCTGGCTGATGTCAGACCGCGCGGAAGCTAAGGCTAAAAGATTGGAAAAGAAGCGTGCTAAAGAAGCAGCACTTCTGGAAGGGGGCGATCTTTAATGGCTAACTACGGTCAAGCAGGTGAAAGCATGAAAGGCGGTTACCACGCCCGTATTATCGCCACTAAAGTTATCGTTTATATAGTATGTATCATACTTACTATAATAGCGATCCTCCCGTTCGTGATCATGGTATTCAGCGCCTCTAAATCAAGATTTGAGATAAACAGCTCTTACCTTGACTGGGCGCCGAAGATCACTAATTCTCTTGCAGTCTCACTGTTGCCCTCGGGTCACTTTATTGAGAATGCAAAGTACCTTTTGTTCAGCAAAGCATTGTCCTTGCCTTTTGGCAGAGGCTTTCTAAACTCCGCTATCATAGCAGTCGGCGCTACCGTACTTTCAGTGTACTTCTCGGCGCTCACAGCCTATGGTTTCGCGGTATACAGATTCAAACTCAACAAACCCTTGTACGCTTTCATCATGGGTATACAAATGGTTCCTACTCAGGTAACATTTATCTCATTCGTTGAAATGATGTTCAAGTGGCATTTGTCAAACAGTTATATACCGTTTATACTCCCCGCAATAGCCGCACCAAGTACCGTATTCTTCCTCAGGCAGTATATGTCTTCGGCATTGTCTGTCGAAATGGTTGAAGCAGGCCGTATCGACGGCGCAGGCGAGTTCGGTATATTCAACAGACTTGTTCTTCCCATACTGAAGCCCGGTATGGCTACCATGGCTATCTTCGCAATGGTTACCAACTGGAATAACTTCCTGATCCCGTCGTTGTTGATAGACAAAATGGAAATGTCTACTGTTCCTATGCTTGTTCAGAAGCTCAGTGGTAACAAATACTCGACGGAATACGGAGCTATCTACTTCGGTCTTACGCTCACAGCAGCACCGCTTATCATATTCTATCTGTTGCTTTCTAAGTACATCATAGCAGGCGTTGCGCTCGGCGGCGTAAAGGAATAATTTCTGAAAAATCAAAGAGCCTCTCGATTTTCGGGAGGCTTTTTTATGCCCAAAAGTCTTGACATACTGCCACAAAGTGGTTATAATGATATTGTGCAGTAAATTGAAAGGATAATGAAAGTGCAGAATAAAGACAACGAAACTTTAGAAGAAATGATAGCCCGTACCATGCGCGAAAACGGCGTCACCCATGACGACGGACAGGGCGGCAGTGCTGACAGATCTCAGTTCCATATAGATGACAGGGTGATATATACCGAGCAGCAGGCTCAAAATGCCTACCGTGAGGGGCGCACAAACGGCTATGACAGCTATGAGCCTCGTCCTGTAGGGCAGCAGCCACGGCAAACACAACCGCAGCAAAGGCAGTCACGGCAAAGCCAACCGGTACATAAAAGCAGCAACAGCAGTAAGAACACTTCACATAATTCACATAAAAAGAAAAAGCCGCCGCAGAAAAACAGGGCGGTGAACAGGGCTCCTGCCCAAACACAGAAAGGAAAACAACGAATGGAATATTACGAAGACGACGAACAGCTGTATGAGGAGGAGCTAGAAGAGCAGCCGCGCAAAAAACACCACCCTATCCGCACGCTGATATGCCTTGTTTTGGTGCTTTTGATTGTGGCGGTCGGTGCGTATTCGGCGATAGCATGGCACTACATAGGTATGGTGGAAACGGTCGAGACCGGCACGCGCTATGATGTCGGCGTTGTGCCGCTGGAGAGCAAAAATGTGAGAAATATCTTGCTTATAGGTACTGACACACGAAGCGTTACAGACAGCGGCAGGGCTGATACAGTGATACTGATGTCGATAAACTACAAGACGCGCACCGTTACGCTCACGTCGTTCATGCGCGATTCGTATGTGAATATCCCGAACAACGGCTGGAGCAAGCTTAATGCCTCCTACCGCTGGGGAGGAGCGGAGCTGCTTATGGACACGTTGGAGCTGAATTTTCATGTCTCGGTGGACGATTACGTTTTTGTAAATTTTGAAAGTTTTGCAGCCATTGTTGATTCTGTGGGCGGCATAAAACTTACTGTCACTGATGACGAGGCGATAGCTATGCAAGCCCCCATGGCGGAGATAAACGACATAAAGGGTCTGCCAAGCAACAAGGATTTCATCACTTCGGGCGGCACTTACAACATGAACGGCAATCAGGCGCTTGCATACGCGCGAATTCGCTATGTCGGCAGGTCTGATTTTCAGCGCACCGAGCGCCAGAGAGAGGTAGTTCGCAAAATAATCGAAAAGGCGAAGGGCTCGGGTATCAGCGGTCTTAACAGCTTTGCAACTGCCTGCGCTGAAAACGTTGTGACTAATATGTCAAAAGACGAAATGTTCAAGCTTGCCATGCTGCTGCCGTATATAGCGACCTTTGAATTTGACGAGCTGCGTATCCCGGCAGATGATATGTACAGCGGCGCGACCCTTGACGACGGTCAGCAGGTCTTGCAGATAGATTTTGATGCGAATATCGCTCTTATCGAGAATAATGTTTACGGCGACTAATAAAAAAGACCGATGTTTTGAGCATCGGTCTTTTGTTTTATTTAAGAAATCCGTTGATTATCGTGGCTTCGGCTTCTTCTTCGGTAAGACCCAAAGTACGAAGCTTTAATATCTGCTCTCCTGCAATTTTGCCTATTGCCGCCTCGTGGATAAGTTCGGCATCTTTGCAGTTGGCGATAAGGCTCGGCTGCGCTGAAACTTTGCCGTTTTCGGCGAGTATTCCGTCACACTCTGAATGACCAGTGCAGCGCGCGTTGCCGATAATTTTCGAGGAGTATTCCTGATAAGAATTGCCCTTTGCAACAGAGCGCGAAATAAGGTTTACAGAGGCGTCCTCGCCGTTTACCTCAACAACAAAATCTGTAGAAGCAGTCTGTCGCTTGTCGGTCAAAATTCTTTCGCGGATAATGAGCTTTGCCTCTTTGTCCATTTTTATATGGCATTTGCGTGATGTAGAGGTAACGCCGCCCAGCTGTGAAGTATCCATTTCAAGCACCGCGCCCTCGCCTATCTCGGCATCTGTAACGGGGTCGATAGTCCTGTTGCCGTCGTCAGCGCCCTCGCCGACGTGCTTTTCAACATATAAAACGTGCGAACCCTTGCCGAGGAAAAACCTGTGTACGCCGCTGTGCCTCGAAAGTTCATTCGTTTCGGTGTGAACGCCGCACCCTGCGACTATTATAACGTCAGCACCCTCGCCGACAAAGAAATCGTTGTACACCAGATCGTCTACGTCAGCTTGCGTTATGCAGGCAGGAATGTACACCTTTTCGTCCTGTGTTTCGGGTGAGATGTGTATCTCGATCCCCGGCTTGCCGTCCGCCTTGTTTACAATTTTTATATGCTCTGTTGACTGCCTTGCAACGCTTTGGCAATCCTGGCGGATATTGTACGCGCCGTCAAACTTGCCGCCGAAGTCCGAAACTATCTCCAAAAGTTGTTTGGTTATGCCATTTACTTCGCTCATTCAGATGCGCCTCCTTTAATGCAGTTGGGACACTGGCAGTCCTCTCCGCCTGCGCAGAAAAGCCGCGGGAACATGGAATCGCGCTTGCCCTGTTCGCAAATGTCGCCGTCGCGCAGAAGAATTATCTCATCGGCTATAGAGAGTATCCTCTCCTGGTGCGAGATTATTATAATGGAGCTGTCGGTCGAGCTTTTAAGCTGTGAAAACGTATCAATAAGGTTGTTGAAACTCCATATGTCAATGCCTGCTTCCGGCTCGTCGAACACCATGAGTTTTGAGCTGCGTAACAGGACGGTTGCAATCTCGACACGCTTTATCTCGCCGCCAGAAAGGTGAGCATCAACGTCGCGGTCGAGGTATTTTTCCGGTTGCAGACCCACTTTCAAAAGAACATCGTTAAGCTTGTCCTCGCTTGCGATACCGCCTGCCGCCAGCACGAGCAGGTCTTTTACGGTTATTCCCTTAAAGCGCACCGGCTGCTGAAAAGCAAAGCCTATGCCCTTTTTCGCCCTCTGCGTTATGTCGAGCGGTGTAATGTCCTCGCCGTCAAGAAAAATGCTGCCGCTCTCGGCGGTCTCAACGCCTGCTATCAGCTTTGCAAGGGTGGTCTTGCCGCTGCCGTTAGGACCTGTAATTACCGTAAGTTTGTTATTCGGAATGGTAAGGGAAAGATCTTTAATTATCTTCCTCCCGTCGGGCGCAGACCACGACAGTTCTTTTATCTCTAACAAAAATATCACCAACTTCAATATTTCATGTACTGATATAGTATACCACACTTTGCTATGAAAATCAAGTGCGGCGCGATGTTTTTCGCCTTGACTTTTAACTTTGCTTGCGGTATAATAAAATAATAGTATAAGGGGAGTGGGCAAGGTGAGCAGCTCATACGCGTTTAAGAGAAATTTTTACTACGATGTTGAAAAGGCAATCGTAAAAAGCAGCGTTACTTTCTTGCTCGGACCTAAAGGCTGCGGAAAAACAGTTTGTTTAAAGCAGCTGCGAGATAGTTTTTCGCCTCGTGATGATTTTGAAGAAGTTGTATATATCGACGCAAAAACAGATCTTGCCTCGGCAGATGAAAAAAGCTCGTTTATAGACGGCGTAACAAAGTCTGTATACAACAACGAAAAGAAATTGTTTCTGATTGATGAAACAACGTATCTTGAGCAGCCCGACATTGCAATAAATTGCGTTGAAGGTGCGTTTACTTCGCTGCGCAACACAAATACAAAGATGGTTTTTGCAGGAAACCCGTCGGGAGCACTGGAGTGTTGGGGTCACCGCGCCTTTGCAGGAGATGCTGTTTTTATCAGACCCGATTTTATAAGTTATCCCGAATGGCTTGATTTTATGGGAATTACCGAAGTATCGGAGAAAACATATTTGCAGTTTATTTTTTGGAACAGAGAGTTTTATTCCGATTTTCACGGAACGCAGGAATATTTGCAAAGCTGCCTTGATGAAGCGGCGGTTTCCAACCAAAGAGCCGCGGAAATGATT